>NZ_DGMH01000019.1:55721-72825 GCF_002388305.1 Sulfitobacter sp. UBA4523 | reverse complement strand
GCGATCAAGAACGGAGTGATGCGTCTGGAACCGGCCCAGTTTGAGGCTCTGTTTGCGGGTCTGGATTGGCGGCGCGTGCGCCCTTTGGAAGTGGCAGCCCCAGCTGCGGCGGAGTGACTCACGGGGTCGTTTGCGCGGGTCATTCTGCCCTTGTTTTGTTATGAGATGGGGCATGACTGTGCCTGACAAATTGCCCGATGACATTGCCGAACTAAAGGCGATCATCCGTGCGCAGCAGGATCAGAATGCGCGGCTTGAGGCCTTGCTTGCCTCGTTCAAGAAGGCGCTCTTCGGGGCCAAATCCGAGAAGATTTGACCCGGCCCAGTATAAACTGGAACTCGAGGATATCGAGACCGCCATCGCACAGGTGGAATCCGAGATCGACGCGGACGAGCGGACCGCGCCCGTGCGGCCCCCAAAGCCGCGCCAGACCAATCGCGGATCACTACCCAAACATCTGGAACGGGTTGAGGTGGTCATTGAACCCTACCGATCCTGCGCCTGCGGAACTGAGCGTCACGTCATTGGCGAGGATGTCAGCGAGCGACTGGACATCATCCCGGCCCAGTTCCGGGTGATTGTTACCCGCCGCCCAAAGTACGCCTGTAGGTCCTGCGAAGGCAGGATCGCCCAAGCTCCGGCACCAGCCCATATCATCGCAGGCGGCATGCCGACCGAGGCCACTTTGGCACATGTCTTGGTCTCCAAATATGCCGATCACTTGCCGCTCTATCGACAGGCCCAGATTTACAGCCGCCAGGGGATTGATCTGGATCGCTCAACCCTGGCCGCCTGGGTTGGCAAGTCGGCGTTCGAATTGACCCCGGTCTATGATGCGCTCATGGCCGATCTGAAGCGCGCCACCAAGCTCTTCATGCCCTCTCGGCAGCATGCTTTGCATGCGCCTGCCGGGTAATAGACGAAACACCCGCACCCGTTCTGTCACCCGGGCGCAAACGCACCAAAACCGGATACTTCTGGGCGCTGGCCCGTGATGACAGGCCTTGGGGCGGTGATGATCCTCCCGGAGTAGCCTTCACCTATGCGCCAGGACGATCCGGCCAGCATGCAGACAATATTTTGAAAGGCTTCAGCGGTGTCCTGCAGGTCCCCTCTCGGCAGATTGCTTCGCAATCGCCTGCCGGGCAATGGATGGATATGCTGGTTACAACCGCTTGCTCAAACGCCCTGCGCAGGATGTGACGCTGGCCTATTGCTGGGCCCATGCCCGCCGCAAACTGCATGATGTGACCCAATCTGGCGCAGCTTCAATCGCGCAGGAGGGCCTGACTCAAATCCAGGCACTCTACCGTATCGAAAAGGACCTGCACGGTCTGCCTGCCGATCAACGGCACGCTGCACGACAGGACCGCTCAAAACCCATCACCGACGCCTTCGAGCTCGGGCTCGCCCAGAACCGCGCCCGCGTCTCGGCAAAATCGCCGACCGGAGAGGCCCTAAAATACATCGCTAAATACTGGGAAGGGTTATGCCGGTTCCTCGACGACGGTCGCATCGAACTGGATTCCAACGCCGTCGAGCGCACCATCCGTCCCATCGCCCTCAACCGCAAAAACGCGCTCTTCGCAGGCCATGATGCCGGAGCGCAAAACTGGGCCGTCATCGCATCCCTGATCGAGACCTGCAAACTCAACGGGATCGAGCCCCACGGCTATCTGTCCGGTGTCCTGAAAGCCATAGCAGGCGGTCACAAACAAACCGATATCAACCAGCTTTTGCCCTGGAACTACGTCAATCCGGTGTGAACGGCGCACCGCTTACGGTATTCTCGATGCCACCCTTTCAGGGCGTTCTTCGTTGGATACCCCAACTCACGGATGGTGGCCTGCACGCGCTTGCCGAGCTTGATATAAAGCTTAACCGCGCGCAGTCGTTCTTCGTAGCTGTACATGGACTATCTCCAAGATAGTCCAACTTTTCGTCCGCACCCCCTATCCGTCTTTGGGCGCGTACTAAGACAGCGGAGGGAAAACCGTGTCGAACTGCGCTTTCAGGGCGATATCAACGTCTTCCATCGTAACTGGCAGGCCAAGGTCTACTAGAGACGTAACGCCATGTTCTTGGATCCCACAGGGGACGATCCCGGAAAAATGCTCAAGATTTGGATCAACATTTATGCTGATTCCGTGAAAGCTGACCCATTTTCTAAGTCGGATACCGATCGCCGCGATTTTATCTTCGCGAATGCCACCCTGCGCCGTGAGCGGTTTCTCGGGACGTTCCACCCAGACGCCAACGCGCCCCTCCTTGATCTCGCCTTTGATGGTAAAGCTTGCAAGGGTCGCGATCACCCAATGTTCAAGGTCTTGAACAAAACGTCTGACGTCCCGGCCGCGTTTACCGACGTCCAGCATCACATAAACAACCCGCTGCCCCGGCCCATGGTATGTGTACTGTCCGCCGCGGCGCGTTTCATATACCGGAAACCGCTTTGGGTCAGTCAAATCTTCTGATTTTGCTGAGGTGCCCGCAGAATATAGCGGAGCATGCTCTACAAGCCAGACGCATTCATCGGCATTTCCCGCGGCGATAAGGGCCGCGCGTTCCTCCATCCATGCTTCGGCTTCCCGGTAATCGACAAGGCCCTTGGAGGTGATCCATTCAACCATTCTGTGCGCACCGTTGAGTCGAGGTAAACGAGACAGTCATTCCGCGGCGCTTACCTCTTGAATTACTTTTTGGATAATTTGCACATAATTATCGACACCCTGCGCACCAGTCACAAGGTATTTGCCCGCGAAGATCATTGAAGGCACGCCAGAAATCCCCTGCGATGTCCAAACCGACTGGCGTTCGCGAACGCGTTCTACATGGCTGCCGCTGTCGAGAACGTCCTGCGCAGAACTACGATCCAATCCGACATCTGTAGCGACATCAACAAGAACTTTATGGTCTGAAACATCCAATCCCTTCGTAAAATGTGCCTCAAACAAAGCAAGCTTAAGAGGGTGCTGCAGGTTCTGATCCTGAGCCCAATCTAGCAGTTGGTGCGCAGCAAAGCTGTTGACGATGCGGCTTTCGGCGTTGAAATTGAAGTCGATTCCAAGTTCGGTGCCAAGCTGCACAAGATGCGCACGGTTTTGCGCCGATTGCTCAGGCGATGCACCATATTTTTCGGCAATATGTTCGGTCAGGTTCTGACCTTCGGGGCCCATTTGGGGGTTAAGCTCGAAAGGGTGCCAGCGGATGAACGCGCCGATATTCAAGGCGGCTAACGCCTGCTCTAGCTGGCGGTACCCGACAATACACCAAGGGCACATCACGTCAGAAACGATGTCGATCTGCAGGGCAGGGGGATCTATGGGCGCTTGGGTCATATTGTTCCTCGATTCATATCCTCCTTTAAGTTTACGTCTTCGCACTGTTTTTCAAGCCACCCCGCCCGATTGAATGATAAATCACACGAATCTGAACAAGGACTTAATCTGGCGCAATTTTACTCTTCACTTTGTGAAAGAGTTTGTCTAAACGACCCTCACCAACCATGGCGTGCGGTCGTGGCGGAATGGTAGACGCGCAGCGTTGAGGTCGCTGTGGGGTAACACCCGTGAGAGTTCGAGTCTCTCCGACCGCACCACTGGTTGTATCCTTCAAATCATCTTCGAAAGACATGGGGTCCCGGGGCGCGAGCGCCCCGAAGTATCTTTATGCATCAAGCGCTTGGCTTAAGTCGCGTATTAGATCTTTGATATCTTCAATCCCCACCGATAAACGCAGCAACCCTTCGGGAATCCCGGTGTGGGGTTCGATCGTGTGGCGGTGTTCGACAAGGCTTTCGACCCCGCCCAAAGACGTTGCGCGATGAAAAACTTCCAGCTTACCGACAACCTCCAGCGCCGTTGCGCTGCCCCCCTTTACAATGCAAGACAAAAGCGCCCCAAATCCTCCTGACATTTGCCGCGTCGCCAATTCGTGGCCCGTATGTGACGCAAGACCCGGATAGAGAACCTCTTCGATTTTCGGGTGATTTTGCAAAAACTCTGCCAATTCCATGGCGTTGCACGACATTTGCTTGGCGCGCAGGGGCAGGGTGCGCATCCCGCGGACCAGCAACCATGCTTCAAACGGGCCGATAACCGCGCCTGCATCATGCCGGTCCGCTTTGATATCTTCCCACACGCGGCCCGTGACGTCATTGGTCGCCAGGACGCCCGCCAATACATCCGAATGTCCATTAATGCCCTTTGTGGCAGAATGCATTACAACGTCGGCACCGTGTTTAAGCGGCTGTTGCAGAATCGGCGTCGCGGCCGTGCTATCCACCACAAGCAGCCCACCCGCGCTATGCACCGCATCAGCCGCAGCCTGGATATCGACCACGCGAAGCCACGGGTTTGATGGCGTTTCGATGAGCGCCAAGGTTGGTCCAAAGCTGTCGCAGGCGGCGGCAAACGCCGCCATGTCAGAGGCTTCGACCTCTCGCAGTTCAATGTCACGCCGGGTGCAGAAATCCCGAATCCACTTGGTGGTGCCCCAGTAAATCTGGCTTTGCACCAGCACGCGCCCGCCATTTGGGACGGTACGGAAGACGGCGGCAAGCGCTGCCATGCCTGACGGGAACAGCAGCGATTCTTTCGCCCCCTCCAGTTGAGAGAGCACTTTTTCTGCAACGCGTACAATATCGCTCTGATCGCGCAAATAGATGTTGTCTGCACGCAGCGGTTGGTATGCTTCATCCCGCAGATAGGTCGTGGCCATAGGCAGCGCCGGGACCACCCCGCCGGTTTGCGCATCAACCGCTCCCGCTGCTTGGGCAGCAATCGTAGCGGGGCTTAAGCGAGACGTGTCAGACATTTCTTAGCGATTCCTTAATGGCGTAATATATTCAATTTGCGGCACCTTTGCCTGTCCGAAGGTAAACCGCCAGCCCCGAATTGGACAAACCCGGCTCTCCTTCATTTTGCCCCATAAACTCCCGCCGGAGGCGCCTATGGGCGAGGCAGCAAGCGTCCCTGCCTTGGTGGCGCAAGGGTTCAGACTTGTTCTTTACCCCCCCGCGGTCTATCCCGCGCGTACATCAAAACACCCCAAAACAAAGGTATCACCACATGATTCCCCGTTATTCCCGCCCCGAGATGGTTGCGATCTGGTCCCCCGAAACCAAGTTCCGCATCTGGTACGAGATCGAGGCGCATGCCTGTGACGCCATGGCTGACCTTGGGGTGATCCCGCGCGAGAATGCGGAGGCGGTTTGGAAAGCCAAAGATGTCGAGTTCGATGTCGCGCGAATTGACGAGATTGAAGCCGTTACAAAACATGACGTTATCGCGTTTTTGACGCATCTGGCAGAGCATGTAGGGAGCGACGAGGCGCGTTTTGTGCACCAGGGGATGACCTCTTCTGACGTTTTGGACACCTGCTTTAACGTGCAATTAACCCGCGCAGCTGATATTTTGATCGAAGACATGGGGTTGCTGCTGGCCGCGCTGAAGCGCCGTGCCATGGAACATAAAAATACTGTGCGCGTCGGGCGCAGCCACGGGATCCACGCTGAACCCACAACGATGGGCCTTACCTTTGCGCGCTTTTATGCAGAGATGGACCGCAACCTGACGCGGCTGAAAACAGCACGCTCCGAGATTGCTACCGGTGCGATTTCCGGCGCTGTGGGGACATTTGCGAATATCGATCCGCGGGTCGAGGAACATGTCTGCGAAAAACTGGGCCTGTCGCCCGAACCCGTGAGCACGCAGATCATCCCCCGTGACCGTCACGCGGCATTTTTCGCAGCGCTTGGTGTGATCGCCAGCTCTATCGAGAACGTTGCGACCGAAGTGCGGCACATGCAACGGACCGAAGTCTTGGAAGGGGCTGAGTTTTTCTCGGCGGGTCAGAAAGGGTCTTCGGCGATGCCGCACAAGAAAAACCCTGTGCTCACCGAGAACCTGACCGGGCTGGCCCGTACAATTCGCATGGCTGTGATTCCAGCAATGGAAAATGTCACCATGTGGCATGAACGCGATATCTCCCATTCCAGCGTTGAGCGTGCGATCGGCCCCGACACCACCATCACTCTTGACTTCGCGCTGCATCGTTTGACCGGCGTCATCGACAATATGCTGATTTATCCTGACAACATGCTCGCAAATATGAACAAGTTTAGCGGTCTTGTGATGTCGCAACGTGTCTTGCTCGCGCTCACGCAGGCCGGCGTGAGCCGCGAAGATAGCTACAAGCTGGTTCAACGCAACGCCATGAAGGTCTGGGAAGACGGCAAGGATTTCAAGACCGAGCTGCTGGCTGACGAAGAAGTCCTGGCCGCACTAAGTGCAGAAGAGATCGAGGAAAAATTCGATTTGGGTTACCACACCAAACATGTTGATACGATCTTTAAGCGCGTCTTCAAGGACTGATACACGCGCAGGCATTCAGGGCTGCATCGCTTGACGGCGGTGCAGCCTTTTTTGATTCAAAAGCTGCGTATTATTGCCCTATCTCGCGCCATATCGTGACGTTAGGCTGGAACCAAATGCTTTACCTATGGCGCGGATCGTCTAACATCAGCCGTGTATTTAGTTCAGGAGTGTTTGAGTATGCGTGTTGTGTTTGCGTCCATCCTGTCATTGGCGATGCCTTTCGCGGCCTTTGCCGCTGGTTCCAATGATACGTCCCCACCGAAGCCCGTTGTGAAGTGCGAAGACGGGCAGGTGTATGACAAGAAGTCAAAGACCTGTATCGATGCAAAGGATAGCCGCCTAACACCGGATGACCTTTATCAAACTGTTCGTGAACTGGCCTATGCAGGGGAGTATTCGGATGCGCAGATCGTTCTTGCCGCTATGCCTGAGCACGACGATCGTCGCTTGACCTACATGGGGTTCACGACGCGCAAAATGGGCGACCAAGCTGGCGGAATGGCGTTCTATGCGCGTGCGCTGGCAGCCAACCCTGCGAATGTTCTCGCGCGGTCCTATCGCGGGCAAGCTTTGGTAGAGCAGGGCGATATCCCCGAAGCTTTGGCCGAACTTCGTGCCATTCGCGCGCATGGCGGGGCAGGGACATGGGCCGAAACCTCCTTGCGGACAGCGATCGCAACCGGTCAGACGTTTAGCTATTAACCAGCCGCTGTTGCATCCGGTGGCGCATTGCCGCCTGGGTGAAACACGCTTGTTGCGCGGGGCCCTGCGCGGTATGAACGGCAGGCCCCGCCCCTTAGGGGCGCTTTTCCTTGCAGGCAGATGCGCATGGCCAGTCCCAAATATCCTAAGAAAGTTCGCTTTAGCCGACGTGCAGGACACTACCTGACCAATGCCTTTATCGTCGGCCTTATTCGGCTGGCTTTGGTGCTGCCGTATAAAGCGCGCATAGCGTTCGTCGGCTGGGTTGTTCAACATGTGATCGGGCCGGTAGCAGGATATCGGGCGCGGGCGCTTGATAATCTTGCGATGATCTGGCCGCAGATGCCGCAAGAACGGCGCGCAGAAATTGCCTCAAAGTGCCTTAACAACGTGGGGCGCAGCTTTATCGAAAACTATTCGGCGCGCGACTTCCCCAAGCGTATGGCAAAGAATACGCCGACCGGCGCAGGCGTCGCGGCGCTGGAAAAAGCGGCAGAACAAGGCAAGCCGGTCATTCTGGTGACGGGCCACTATGGCAACTACGAAGCGATGCGTGCCTGTCTTGTGGCGCGGGGGTATGACATCGGCGGACTCTACCGCAACATGAAAAACCCCTATTTCAACGCCCACTATGTCCAAACGATGGAGGCTTTCGGCGGCCCTGTCTTCCCGCAAGGCCGACGCGGCACGGCGGGTTTCGTACGGCATCTAAAAGAGGGCGGGCAGCTGGTACTGCTGTTTGATCAACACGTCTTTGGCGCGCCGGCGCTCGATTTCTTGGGGCAACCTGCCAATACAGCGCTTTCTGCCGCCGAGCTGGCACTGCGCTATGATGCGCTGTTGATCCCGTTCTACGGCATTCGACAAGCTGATGGGGTGTCATTCGACACGGTGCTGGAGGCACCTGTGCCACACAGCGATGCTGCCACGATGACCCAGGCGTTGAATGACAGTCTTACCGCACGGGTGAAAGCGGATCCCGAGCAATGGTTCTGGGTCCATCGTCGCTGGCGCATCCACGACAATTAATGCCTAAATATCTAGGTGTTTTGAGCGACTACTTGATCCGGGCCGCTGCCACGATCGGCCCTGCATTGCTGCGCTGCACCAGCACAACCACCGGCATATCGCCAGTGATCGCGGCAGAGAGTGATAGCGGCGCTTGCCCGTCCCACTGATCAACCGTCTGCCAGCCTTCGACGATGTTATAATTCTCGAACGTGTGACCCGCGTTTTCGCCGCGTTTGACCTGCGTGACCGCCATCGGGTGATAGCGCAGCAGATGCACGTCAAACGGTCCGGCGGCACCCGATACGGTATGCGCTTTGATGCGCAGGGTGTCCCCGTCGCGTGCGATAGATAGGTCGACCTGCGGAGCGTCTTCTTTGTGCTTGTTGATCGCCTCCATCAGCTTCATGGGTTTGGCACCGACCACATCGGACTGGCCGTTGACGATCATCTCGGGCGTGTAAATCGACGTCCGCCCACCAGTCAGCGCATAGGCGCGCTGGCGTTTGGCGTGCGCAGGCGCACCAAAGGGGTCTTGCCAGCCGATATAGTCCCAATAATCCACATGCAGCGCCAGCGCGATCACGTCGTCCCTTTTGGACAGCTCGGCAAACATCTCGTCAGCAGGAGGGCAGGAAGAGCACCCTTGCGAGGTATAGAGTTCGACGACAACGGGGCGATCCTGAGCAAAGGCAGGCGCTATGGACAGCAGGCCAGCGGCAATCAGGGACGTAAACAGGCGGGGCATCGCAGGGTACTTTCGGTTTGGATGCTCAATTCGTAGACTGCACCCGTTGTAATTACCACTCAACCTTTGTTGAGGCGGTGTAACGTCACGGGATTGCGTATGAAATGCCTCGATCCAGTACACAACGGTATACAAAAGCGCCGGAAGCGCGTGTTTGCAGTTGAAACGACCCGCGCAATAAGGCATTTAGGCCCCAAGTCACCGACCTTTTTTAACCCATAAAGGGAGCCATCCATGACCATCTTCGTTGGCCAGGACACCGCCAAAACCCGCAAAACTCTATCTTCGGGCAGCCAATCCATCGCTTATTATTCGATTCCTGCAGCGCAGGAAGCCGGTCTGGGTGATTTCTCCAACTTGCCAGCCGCGCTTAAGGTGGTGCTTGAGAACATGCTGCGTTTCGAAGATGGCAAAACTGTCACCGTCGATGACATCAAGGCCTTCGCCGAATGGGGTGCCAAGGGCGGCCAGAACCCGCGCGAGATCGCTTACCGTCCCGCACGCGTGTTGATGCAGGATTTCACCGGCGTTCCCGCAGTTGTGGACCTTGCGGCGATGCGCGACGGGCTGGTTGCCTTGGGTGGCGATGCCGACAAGATTAACCCGCTGAACCCTGTTGATCTTGTCATCGACCACTCGGTCATGATCGACGAGTTCGGCAACCCGCGCGCGTTCCAGATGAACGTTGACCGCGAATACGAGCGCAACATCGAACGCTATACCTTCCTGAAATGGGGTCAGAAGGCGTTTAACAACTTCCGCGTTGTACCCCCCGGCACCGGCATCTGCCACCAGGTGAACCTTGAATATCTGGCGCAGACCGTTTGGACCGACAAGGATCAGAACGGCGTCGAAGTCGCATATCCTGACACGCTCGTCGGGACCGACAGCCACACCACAATGGTAAACGGCATGGCCGTTCTGGGCTGGGGCGTTGGCGGGATCGAGGCCGAAGCCGCGATGCTGGGTCAGCCGATTTCGATGTTGATCCCCGAGGTGATCGGCTTTGAACTGACCGGTGCCATGATGGAAGGCACCACCGGGACCGATCTGGTGCTGAAAGTGGTCGAAATGCTGCGCGAGAAGGGCGTGGTTGGTAAATTCGTCGAATTCTACGGTGCCGGCCTTGATAGCCTGCCTCTGGCGGACCGCGCGACAATTGCCAACATGGCCCCCGAATACGGTGCGACCTGTGGCTTCTTCCCCATCGACGCCGAAACCCTGCGTTACATGCGCACCACCGGCCGTGATGAAGACCGCATCGCGCTGGTCGAAGCCTATGCCAAGGAAAACGGTATGTGGCGCGGCGATGATTATGCGCCGGTTTACACCGACACACTGTCGCTCGACATGGGCACCATCGTGCCTGCGATCTCGGGTCCAAAGCGTCCGCAAGACTACATTGCACTGACCTCGGCACACACTGCATTTGCAGAATACGTGAAGGGCGTGCGCGAAGGTAAAGACACCACAGCCAACGCCGAAGTCCGTTGGGAAGGTGAGGGCGGCCAGCCCGAGCCTCAAGACATCCCCGGTGACGAGGGCAACCACAAGCGTGGCTACGTCCAGACGGAAGATGGCAACTACCAGCTGCATGACGGGTCCATCGTCATTGCGTCGATCACATCGTGCACCAACACATCCAACCCCTATGTGATGATCGGTGCTGGTCTGGTTGCACGCAAGGCACGCGCCTTGGGCCTGACCCGCAAGCCTTGGGTCAAGACGTCGCTCGCGCCCGGTAGCCAGGTTGTGTCCGCCTATCTTGAGGCCGCAAACCTGCAAGAGGATCTGGACGCCATAGGCTTCAACCTCGTCGGGTATGGCTGCACCACCTGTATCGGTAACTCCGGCCCGCTCGAAGCACCGATCAGCAAGGCGATCAACGACTACGACCTGATCGGGACATCGATCCTCTCGGGTAACCGGAACTTTGAAGGGCGGATTTCGCCTGACGTGCGCGCCAACTATCTGGCGTCGCCTCCCCTGGTAGTCGCATACGCGCTGGTCGGTGACATGAACGTCGATCTGGCCAACAGCCCGCTGGGTCAGGACAAGGACGGCAACGACGTCTATCTGAAAGACATCTGGCCAACATCCAAGGAAGTCGCTGATCTGGTCGAGCAGACCGTGACCCGCGAAGCCTTCCAGGAAAAATATGCCGACGTCTTCAAGGGCGACGAAAAGTGGCAGTCCGTCGAAACCACCGACGCCAAGACCTATGACTGGCCACCAACCTCGACCTATGTGCAGAACCCGCCCTACTTCCAAGGCATGTCGCCAGAGCCGGGTGTGATCACCAACATCGAGAACGCCAAAGTGCTTGCCGTTCTGGGTGACATGATCACAACCGACCACATCTCGCCTGCCGGTTCCTTCAAGGAAACCACGCCAGCGGGTCAGTATCTGGTGGAACGTCAGGTGCCTGTGCGTGAATTCAACTCGTACGGTAGCCGTCGTGGTAACCACGAGGTCATGATGCGCGGCACATTCGCCAACATCCGTATCAAGAACGAAATGCTGGACGGTGTTGAGGGCGGCTATACCAAAGGCCCCGATGGCGAACAGACCTCGATCTTTGACGCGGCTATGGCGCATCAGGAAAACGGCACCCCGCTGGTCATCTTCGGTGGTGAACAATACGGCGCGGGTTCGTCCCGTGACTGGGCGGCCAAAGGCACGGCGTTGCTGGGCGTCAAGGCGGTCATCGCCGAGAACTTTGAACGTATCCACCGCTCCAACCTGGTTGGCATGGGTGTTATCCCGTTCGAGTTCACCAACGGCGACACCCGCAAGAGCCTGGGCCTGACCGGCGAGGAAACCGTTTCGATCAGCGGTCTGGACACCATCAAGCCGCTGCAGGAAGTGCCTTGCACGATCACAATGGCAGATGGCTCGGTCAAAGAGATCATGATCAAATGCCGGATCGATACCGCGATCGAGATTGAATACATCGAACACGGTGGCGTTCTGCACTACGTGCTGCGCAACCTCGCGAAATCGGCCTAACCACCGGCCACTGGCCGTTTCGCACGGCCTTGAAAAGAACGCCCGTCAGGTTCCCCCTGGCGGGCGTTTTGCATACGCGCCCCAATTTTCACGGCAAACTTCCGCCTGCTTGCGTAAAATGACATAACCGGATGTGTTTTGCGGTTCACAATCGCGATTTTGGCCAACAGACTGTTTGCCGATGGCAGGCGCTTTCCGCTATGCACAAGGGAATAATAAACAAGTTTGCTGACGTTGCGGTCGCGCGCTCTATGTCTCACCCAACGGCACGTCGTTCTATGAGTACAGGGAGCACCGCATGGGGCATTTTCAATCAGGCAGTTTTGCAAAGTTCCTGCGGGCGTCTACGGCTGCGGCAGCTTTGGTCTGGGGAGGATGCACGGCGGGTCTTGCGGCGACGCTCGACATCACCGGCATCGATAAGGACTCTGATCTATACGAGACGGTGCTCGGCGGATCGCTTCTGCGCGAACAAACGGACGAAGATGCAGACCCCACCACGCAAGAGCTTTTGGCCGCCGCGCAGGCCGATTATGCCCGCCTTCTGGCCGTGCTCTATGACGAAGGGTATTTTGCTGCCGTCATCAAGATTACCATCGACGGTGTAGACGCCTCTGCCATCGCGCCGGTCGCCCCGCCGCGGCAGATCAACCGCGCTGTGATCAACATCGAAACCGGTCGCAAGTTCAGCTTTTCCAAGGCCGAAATCGCCCCAGTCGCCCCCGAAACCAAGTTGCCCGATGAATTCGCCACAGGTGAAACCGCAAGTCTCGGCGTCATGAAAGAGGCCGTCGCCGCCGGTATCGAAGGCTGGCGCGATCAGGGCCACGCCAAAGCCGAGCTGGCCGACCAGCAGCTGACCGCCCGCGTGCCCGATGCCACGCTGGCGGCAACCCTGCGTCTGAGCCCGGGACCGCGCCTGCGTTTCGGAGAGTTGACGGTAAAGGGGAAAAGCGATGTGCGCCTGCGCCGGATCGTCAAAATCGCCGGACTGCCCACCGGAGAGGTCTATTCACAAGAGCAACTTGATCTGGCCGCCACACGGTTGCGGCGCACGGGCGCTTTCAGTTCTGTCGCGATGATCGAGGCCGAACAGATCACCGCGCCCGATGTTCTGCCGATTACAGCGCAGATCACTGACGCGCCCAAGCGACGCTTTGGTTTCGGCGGGGAACTGTCGTCGCTTGAAGGGCTCAGCGTCAGCACCTACTGGCTGCACCGTAACCTGCTGGGCGGGGCCGAAAGCCTACGTGTCGAAGGCGAGGTGTCGGGGATCGGCGGCAATTCCGGCGGCACGGATTATCGTCTTGGCACCCGTTTTGAACGCCCTGCGACCTTTAACGCCGACACGAATTTCTACGCGCTGGCCGAGATCGAACAGCTTGACGAGGTGAACTATTTCTCGCGTCAACTCGACCTTGAGGCCGGGATCGAACGCATCGCCAGCGAGGAACGGACCTATACGCTTGGTGTCGGTTTGCGGACGGCTGAAACCCGCGACGCTTTTGGCGAGAACAAATATACGTTGCTGACGCTGCCCCTAAGCGCGGAACATGATTACCGCGACAATCGGCTTGATGCGAAAGATGGCTACTACGCCAAGGCCAGCGTGACGCCTTTTGTGGCGCTGTCGGGGTCGGATAACGGCGTGCGCACCTACATCGACGTGCGCGGCTATAAAACCTTTGGCACCACGCGGCCCGTCACCTTTGCCCTGCGGGGGCAGCTCGGGTCGGTCTATGGCCCGACACTGGCTGAATCGCCCGCGGACTATCTGTTCTATTCCGGCGGCGGCGGCACCGTGCGCGGGCAACCCTACCAATCGCTTGGCGTTGATCTGGCCAGTGGCGATACGGTGGGCGGTCGCAGCTTTGCGGGCCTGTCCGCAGAGGCCCGTTGGCAGGTGCGCGACAAGATCGGCGTCGTGGCCTTTGCCGACGCGGGCTACATCGGTGCCGAGGAATTCTACGACGGGTCAGGCACTTGGCAGTCAGGCGCGGGGCTTGGTCTGCGCTATGCCACGGGCATCGGCCCCATCCGCGTAGACCTCGCGGTGCCTGTGTCGGGCCCCGAAACAGATGAGAATTTTCAAGTTTATATCGGTATTGGACAATCGTTTTGATCCACTTCATGCGCAGCTTTCTGGTTTTCGCCCTGATCTTTGTCGGCTCCGTCGCTTCGGCCCAAGAGGATGACAAAGGCTTCCTGACCCGCACAATCCAAGACGCCCTCAGCGGCGCGGGCCGCACGGTCAGTATTGACGGTTTCGCGGGGGCGCTCAGCTCGCGCGCGCGGTTCGACCGGATGACCATCGCTGACGACCAAGGGGTCTGGCTGACGTTGGAAGAGGTGGAGTTGGACTGGAACCGCTCCGCACTGTTGCGCGGCCGGCTGGAGGTGCAGGCCCTGACCGCAAAGCGGCTGAGCGTGCCGCGATTGCCCGTGGCGCAGGAAGAAACGCTCCCCGATCCCGAGGCGAAACCCTTTACCTTTCCCGCGATCCCCGATCTGCCCGTCGCCATCGATGTGGCCGACTTTTCGGTCGACGAGATCAATCTGGGTGCGCCAATTCTGGGCGAAGCGGCCACACTGACCGTTCAAGCCACCGCGCTGTTGAATGACGACACGGCGACAATCGATATTCTGGCCGCGCGCACCGATGGCAAGAAGGGCGAGTTCAAAATCACCGCTGATCTGGATCGCAATGACAGCCTGCTGGACATGGCCGTGACTCTTTCCGAGGAAGCCAAAGGGATCATCTCGCGCACGCTTAAACTGCCTGATGAGCCCTCTGTCGATCTGGTGATTGCGGGGCAGGGGCCACTTTCGGATTTTGCAACAGATATCAACCTTTCAACCGACGGGGAACAACGGCTCGCGGGTCAGGTTATCGTTGCCGCCCAAGGCGATAGCGCAGCGCCCGACCGCCGTATTCAGGCCGATCTGAACGGCGACGTAACCGCGCTGATCCTGTCGCAATACCGCGAATTTTTTGGCCCCGATGTCGCGCTGACCGTGGATGCTTTGGTGCAGGCTGAAGGCGGTGTCGAGGTCAGCGATTTCGCCCTCAAGGCGCAATCCGCGGAATTGCAGGGCAAGGTCACGCTGAACAGCGACAACTGGCCAAGCCTGATCGACATCACGGGCACTGTCGCCAGCGCCGATGGCAGTCGCGTTTTGCTGCCAGTGGCTGGGGGCGATACTTACGTGCGGCGCGTCGGGCTTGATGTGAACTATAACGCGCAAGATGGCGACGCGATTGACGCGACGTTCGACGTGACCGAACTGGCCACAGACGCGCTGGCGATTGACGCGACACAACTGAAGTTGAACGGGACGTTGCAAGGTGCGGCAGGGACCGTCGGCGAATTTATGGGCGATCTGGTATTCTCGGCTGACGGGCTGACGCTGACTAACGCCGCGGTTTCCGAAGCGGTCGGCCAGTCCATCAAGGGGCGTACAACCATCGCCTATACCGAAGGCACACCGGTTCAGATCACGGGGCTTGATCTTTCTGGCGCGGATTATGGTCTGACCGGTGATGTCACGATTAGCGGGCCAGCCGATAGCTTTCTTACCCAGTTGAAAGCCCGCCTTGAAGCCACTGACATCAGCCGCTTTTCCGCTCTTGCCGGACGCGAGATGGACGGGGCCGCGAATGTAGAGATCGCGGGTCAGATCACGCCACTGGACGGGACGTTCGACCTGAATATCTCTGGCCTGACGCAGGATTTGAAAGTGGGGATCGAACAGGCGGACGCATTGCTGGCTGGCGACACGACGCTAAGCCTTGGCGCATCGCGTGACGAGACGGGCACCTTCGTGCGTGACCTGCTGCTGGAAAATGACGCATTGACCGCCAGCGGTGGCGTCGAGCTGCGCAGCAATAATTCGCAAGCGCGGTTTGATGCAAAACTGAACGATATCGAGACTGTGCTGCCGCAATATTCCGGTCCCATCACGATCAAGGCCGAGGCCGAGCAGGACACCCGTGGCTGGACTGTTGATGCCGTGACAGACGGCCCCTACGGTGCCGCGCTGACCGCCAAAGGGCTGGCAACGGGCGAGAATGCGGTGCTCAACTTCACCGCCGATGTGCCCGAACTGCGTGACTTTGTGCCCGACGCGCCGGTCGAGGGTCCTATCGCGTTGGATGGGGTGCTCCGCCAGACGCCGGACGGGTGGCAGGTCGACACCAAAGCCTCCGCCCCCGAAGATGTGACCGCCTCGGTCCAGGGGCTGCTGACGCCGCTGGATCTGGACTTTAGCGCCTCGATCCCGCGGGTAGAGGCTTTTGCACCGCAGGTGACCGGCGCGGTAGAGGCGTCGGGCAACCTCAAGCAGTTGGAAGAAGGGTTCCAGATCGACGCGAAAGCCAGTGGCCCCTACGCCGCGCAGGTTGCCGTTCAGGGGATGTTAACACCTATGGTCGATATCTCTTTCGACGCATCGGTCCCGAATCTTCAGGCGGTGGTGCCACAGGTGAACGGGCCACTTGCGGCGACAGGGACCGTGCGTCAGACGGAAAAGGGGTTCTTCGTCGACACCAACGCGACGGGCCCATATGGCGCGCGCGCGATGGTGGAAGGCTTGGCCACAGGCCCCGATATGTCGCTGACGTTTGACGTGTCGGTGCCAAATGTGCAGCCGCTGGTGCCGGGCGTGTCCGGCCCGCTGGCGGCAAAAGGATCGGTGCGGCAAACGCCCGCCGGCATCGCCGTAGATACAAACGCGACGGGCCCCTATGCGGCACGGGCGTCTGTGCAGGGGGTTGTCACGGGGGATGCGCCCGCGCTGAATTATGATGTCACGATCCCCAATCTGGGGGCCGTGGTGCCAAAACTGTCCGGCCCGCTGAATGTGACCGGTACCGCACAGCAGGAAAGCGCTGGCTGGCGGGTCAATACGAACGCCACCGGACCAGCGGGCACCCGTGCCACGATCGCGGGGCTTGTGGGCAGCGATGGCAATCTGAACCTTGACGTGAACGGGAACGCGCCATTGGGGCTGTCCGCCCCGTTCATTGCGCCGCGGAGCTTGCAAGGTCAGGCACGGTTCGATTTGACGGTGAACGGCCCGCCGGCACTTGGGTCGGTCAACGGGAGCATTCAAACCTCTAACGCGTCGCTGTCCGCCCCCAACCTTCGGCTGACACTGCAGGACATCGCAGCGGATATCCGGCTGGCCAATAATCGCGCGCAAATCGACCTTTCTGCACGCAGCGCGGACGGGGGGCAGATCAAGGCGGGCGGGGCGGTG
>NZ_DGMH01000019.1:23876-55624 GCF_002388305.1 Sulfitobacter sp. UBA4523 | reverse complement strand
CCGGATCACTGCCCGCCGATATCCAGATCGGATTGAACAACCTCGTGCTGATCGATCCATCGCTGTATCGCACGTCGCTTGATGGCAACCTGCGTCTTGCGGGACCGCTTTCGGGGGGGGCGAATATCAGCGGTCAGATCGACGTGGGCGAGACCGAGGTAAGCGTGCCGTCAACAGGTATGACCAGCATCGGTGATATTCCACAGATCGATTTCATCGGCGCGCCAGCAGATGTTGTGGCGACCCGTCGCAAGGCCGGTTTGACCGGTGCCGACGCGGGCACGGATCCCGCGGCAAGGGGCGACAGCGGGCCGGGGTTTGGCCTGAACGTCCGCATCAATGCGCCACGGCGGATTTTCGTGCGCGGCCGTGGTCTGGATGCGGAACTGGGCGGTAGCCTGTTACTGACGGGATCGACCAATCGCATCATCTCTGCCGGTCGCTTCGACCTGATCCGTGGTCGTCTGGATATTCTTGGCAAACGGTTCGAGCTGGACGAAGGGGCCGTGCGCTTCCAAGGCGATCTGGTACCCTACCTGAGGTTTGTAACCTCGACGACCACCAACACAGGCGAGGTTCGTATCGTGATCGAAGGCAAAGCCACATCGCCCGAGGTTTCCTTTGAATCGACACCCGATGCACCGCAGGACGAGGTGCTGGCGCAGCTTCTGTTTGGGCGAAACATCTCTGAAATCTCGGCGTTTCAGGCGCTGCAACTCGCCAGCGCGGTGGCGACACTTGCCGGACGCGGTGGTGCGGGGGTAATCTCTAACCTGCGCACGGGGTTCGGGCTGGACGATCTGGATGTGACCACCACCGACAGCGGTGCCACGGCTGTCCGCGCGGGTAAATACATTTCCGAGAATGTCTACACCGATGTGACCGCCGCCTCTGACGGGACAGCGGATGTGTCTATCAACCTTGATCTGACCAAGAACCTGACGGCGAAGGGGACGGTCGGGTCCGATGGGAACACCGGGATCGGTATCTTCTTTGAGAAGGATTATTGATCCGCTATTGAGCGCTTTGTTCTGCGGTTCAGCTAGGATGGGGGCCAGCCCCCGTCCCGGCGATGCCGGGACACCCCCGGGATTTTGACCATTTGGAAAGGCTTACGGGCTATTTCGTCAGCGGTGTAAAACGGCCATAGCGGCCTTGGTCATACATCAGGCCCGCAACGCTGTCGTCTGGGTCATAAGCGGCGTGCGTGACCTGCCCGAGGACAATGGAATGGTCACCCGCCGGATGCACGCCGTAGGTGTCACAGTGGAAGCTGGCGAGGCAGCCTGCCAGTGTCGGTGCGCCATTGGGGCCAACCGTCCAGTCGAATTGGTCGAACGCGTCGCCAGAGACAGCAAAGGCATCTGCCAGTGCCCGCTGACCGCTACCCAGAATATGCACAGCGAACTGCGCCGCGTTGGTAAATGCGTCATGACGTTTGGAACTGAGCGCGGGGGACCACTGCACCAGGGGCGGGTCCAGCGAAACCGAGGAAAAGGAGTTCGCGGTCATCCCCAATGGGCCATTCGCGGTCTGCACCGTCACAATCGTGACCCCTGTGCCAAAACGGCCAAAGGCGCGGCGAAGCTCGACTGTAGCGTCGGGCAGAGGGATGAAGTGGTGCAAAGGATCAGCCATGCCGCAGCGGTGCCACGGGGAGCCGGATTTGTCCAGACAGCAAACCCCGGCCCGTTGCGGCACTCCCTCTGCGGGTGGCGATGGTGGTCGCTAAATAATGCTGTGTGGAACCGAATAGCGCCTGCCGTGTTGTTCCCCCACTGAGAGGCATGACTTCGAGATTTCGGACTGCCTGTCGGAGAAGGGGTGTTGGGATATGAGGTTCCAGCTACCGCCAACAGGCACCCGAATGCCGACGCTCACGACTGTTATTGGCGGGTTTCCCGCCGGAAGGATTAACTATGACACTGAATCGTTTTGCCCCCATCAAGCTGACTGTTGCAGCCCTTGTCACCGGCGCTGCTTTGTCCACGCCTGCACTTGCCGACGACGGCGAGACTGTGGACCACACCGAGGTCGGCTCGCTGAGCTGTGACGTTGGTGATGGCACAGGCTTCATCTTCGGGTCTACCCGTGAGCTAACCTGCACCTTCAATCCTGTGCAAGAGGGTCTGGCTGACGAGACATACATCGGCGACATCAAACGCTACGGTATTGATATCGGCAAGACCCAGAATGGTCAGATGTCCTGGTTGGTGTTGGCACCAACTGAATCCGAATATTACGAAGGCGGGTTGAACGGCGACTATCAGGGTGTTTCTGCTGAAGCCACTGTTGGTGTTGGCCTAGGTGCCAATGTCATGGTCGGCGGTTCCGAAGACACGCTGGCGCTGCAACCGGTGAGCGTCAACACGCAGAACGGCGTAAACTTTGCCATCGGCGTGGGTGAAATTACACTGCAACGCGTCGAAGGCTAATTCAGGCCAATAGGTCGATATGCAGAAGGGGCACCATTTGGTGCCCCTTTCGCGTTATGTGGTCAGCGGTTCATCCGGTTCGCGATCAGATCGTCGACAACCTCGGGCTCTGCCAGGGTAGATGTATCGCCGAGCGTGCCATAGTCATTCTCTGCGATCTTGCGCAGGATGCGGCGCATGATCTTGCCTGAACGGGTTTTGGGCAAGCCAGGGGCCCATTGGATCATATCGGGCGAAGCGATCGGGCCAATCTCCGAGCGGACCCAGTTGCGTAGCTCGGCCCGCAGGTCCTCGCTCGGGCTTTCGCCGCTCATCAGAGAGACATAGCAATAGATGCCCTGACCCTTGATATCATGGGGGAACCCGACGACCGCGGCCTCTGCCACCTTAGGGTGGGCGACCAAAGCGCTTTCGACTTCGGCCGTGCCCATCCGGTGACCGGAGACGTTGATCACGTCATCCACGCGGCCCGTGATCCAGTAATCGCCATCCGCGTCCCGGCGGCACCCGTCACCGGTGAAGTAATAGCCCTTGTAGTCGCTGAAATAGGTCTGCTCGAACCGCTCGTGATCGCCCCAGACCGTGCGCATCTGGCCGGGCCAGCTGTCAGCGATACACAGAACCCCCTCGACGTCATTGCCCTCGATCTCGGCACCGGTGGTGGGTTCAAGTACGACCGGTTTGATCCCGAAGAAGGGCTTCATCGCGGCGCCGGGTTTGGTGGCGTGGGCACCGGGCAGCGGCGTCATCAGGTGACCGCCGGTTTCCGTCTGCCACCATGTGTCCACGATGGGGCAGTTCCCTTTGCCCACAACGTCATTGTACCAATTCCAGGCTTCGGGGTTGATCGGCTCGCCCACGGTGCCAAGCAGTTTCAGGCTCCTGAGATCGCAGCCGTCAACAAAGGCGCGGCCCTTGCCCATCAGCGCGCGAATGGCGGTCGGGGCCGTGTAGAACTGATTTACCTTGTGTTTTTCACAGATCTGCCAAAAGCGGCTGGCGTCGGGGTAGGTGGGCACGCCTTCGAACATGAGCGTTGTGGCCCCGTTGGCAAGCGGACCGTAGACGATATAGCTGTGGCCCGTCACCCAGCCCACATCGGCCGTGCACCAATAGACATCGCCATCGTGGTAATCAAAGGTGACCTCGTGGGTCAGCGCGGCATAGACCAGATAGCCACCCGTCGTATGCACGACCCCTTTGGGCTGACCGGTCGAGCCAGAGGTATAGAGGATGAACAGCGGATCTTCGGCGTTCATCTCTTCCGGCGCGCAAGTGTCAGAAGCCTCTTTTTCAAGCGCGGTATAATCCACGTCGCGCGCATCATTCCACGCCACATCACCGCCAGTGCGCCGCACCACCAGACATTTGACCGATGGATCGCAGCCTGCCAAAGCCTTGTCCGCGTTGGCCTTCAACGGTGTCGCCTTGCCCCCGCGGGGCGCATAATCTGCGGTGATCACAACCTTGGCGTCCGACCCCTGTACCCGTGCCGCCAGCGCATCCGGAGAGAACCCGGCGAAGACGATCGAATGGATCGCACCGATGCGTGCGCAGGCCAGCATGGCATAGGCGGCTTCGGGGATCATCGGCATGTAGATGATAACCCGGTCGCCTTTGCCGACGCCGATATCGCGCAGGATATTGGCCATTTTACACGTCTGGGCATGCAGGGCGCGATAGCTGATGTGCTGCGCGTCTTCGTCCGGGCTGTCCGGCTCCCAGATGATCGCGGTCTGGTCGCCGCGCATTTCAAGATGACGGTCGATGCAATTGGCGCTGACGTTCAGCGCACCGTCGGCAAACCAGTTGATCTTGACCTGACCGAAAGTGAAATCGACGTCTTTGACCTTGGTAAACGGCTTCATCCAGTCGATGCGCTGCGCCTGCTCCAGCCAGAACCCCTCGGGGTCCGCGATAGAGGCATGATACATCGCGTCGTATTTCGCGGCGTTCACATGGGCATTGGCCGCCATGTCGTCGGATGGCGGATAGGTCTGTGTGGCGACGTTGGACATGGTTCCTCCCTCAGAACTCTGTTCGTTTTCTGCCGCTCGGACGCATGGGCGTGGCGGCTCTCCCTTGGCAGATCATAACGGGAAGTGAAAAGAAGGAAATAAGCATATGGAAACACGCGGTTTGTCTGTAAATATTTTTCCGTCTGCTGCGCGGACTAGTAAATTTCGCTGACAACCCTGCCAAAACCCTAGGAAACAGCACCGATTGCCTGTTAACGGGGCCGATCGCGCGCGGGGCATGGTTCCAAATGGTGAAAAATCCTCGCCGAAGGCTCCCACAGGGGCAATCAAGAGATATGTTCAGGGGTTGGCAGCAAGTTGCCCTAAGGATAGTATTTCGCCCAAGCGGGCCCCAAACAGCCCGCATAAGGGAGATATCAATGAACAATCTACTGAACGGCGCAGCTGTCTGCGCTTTGACTTTCGCTTTTGCCTCGCAGGCGGCCGCGACGGAATGGAACGCCTCTGTCTGGGGTAAACGTCGTGCCTTCACCGAGCATGTCGAAAAGATTGCCGAGCTTGTGTCCGAAAAGACCAATGGCGAATTCACCATCAATGTCAGCTATGGCGGTCTGTCCAAGAACTCTGACAACCTCGATGGTATTTCCATCGGTGCCTTCGAGATGGCGCAATTCTGTGCTGGTTACCACGCCGACAAGAACCGCGCGATCACCGTGCTAGAACTGCCCTTCCTCGGGGTTCAGAACCTTGAAGAAGAAGTTGCCGTATCCCGCGCTGTTTACGCACACCCCGCCGTCGCCAAAGAGATGGCACAGTGGAACGCCAAGATGCTGATGACCTCGCCAATGCCGCAGTACAATCTTGTTGGCACGGGCGAGCCTCGCGATACGCTGGAATCCTTTGACGGCATGCGCGTGCGTGCGACAGGTGGTCTGGGCAAAGCCTTCGAAACCGTGGGCGCTGTGCCGACCTCCGTGACCTCCTCCGAAGCATATAACGCAATGGAATCCGGTGTTGTGGATACCGTGGCTTTCGCGCAGCACGCCCACCTGAGCTTTGGTACGATCAACAAGGCCGATTGGTGGACCGCGAACCTCAACCCCGGCACGGTGAACTGCCCTGTTGTGGTGAACATCGATGCCTATGAGGCCCTGTCGGACGCAGAAAAAGAAGCGCTGGACGGTTCTGTCGATGAGGCGCTGGATCACTATCTGGCGAACTATGGCGAGCTGCTGAACCGCTGGGACGCCGTGCTGGAAGAAAAAGGCGTTGAAAAAGTGATGTTCACGCCTGAAGTTCTGGCCGAGTTCAAATCCAAGGCAGCTGATCCTGCGCGTGAAGCCTGGATCAAGGACATGGAAGCCCAAGGCATCCCTGGCCAAGAGCTTTATGACCTGGTCGTCAAAACGCTTGAAGAAAAACGCGCGTCCAACTAATTGGCGCGAGGAGGGGGCTTGCCGATGCAGGCCCCCTTTGTTTGTACGATCTCCCTCCCACTCATTTGAAAGGAAAGCATCATGGCCGGTTCCTCCGCCGTGCTCGAAGACGGCAGTCTGCTTAGCCGTATCGACAAAGGGCTTTTACGCCTTGAAACCGTGTTTGCTCTGGTCTCTGGTATTGCCGTTTTCATGCTGATGGTGCTTGCCGTCTGGTCCGTTGGCGGCCGCAAGTTCTTTGGCACGCCGCTGGCGGGGTATGTGGACTGGATTGAATTCGCCATGCCATTGATCGCGATCATGGGCATTTCCTATACCCAGCGGAACGGCGGCCATGTGCGCATGGACATCCTGATCGGCCAGCTTAAAGGTCGCGCGCTATGGGCAGCCGAGACATTCTCGGTCGTGCTGATCTTTATCCTTATGCTGGCGCTGATCTGGGGCTCTTGGGCGCATTTCCAGCGCAGCTTTGACTTCGCCGCCCCGATGTGGAGCCGTGACAGCTCCATCGATATCGGTCTGCCGATCTGGCCTGCGAAACTGATCGTGCCAATGGCCTTTACGGTGCTGGCTCTGCGGTTGCTGCTGCAGATCTGGGGCTATGGGCGGGCCTTCGTATTGGGGTTGGAAAACCCCGTTGCCGTACCTTTGGTACAATCCGCGGCCGAACAGGCGATGGCGGAAGCTGAACATCTAGACGGGCGGGACTGATTATGGATCCTATTGAAATTGGCCTATGGGTCTCGGGCGGGCTGCTGCTTATGGTGGTGCTCGGTATGCGCGTTGCTTTCGCCGCGGCAATGGCGGGTCTGGTCGGCCTGATCTGGATCTTTTGGTCCAAGAAAGGCATGCAGTGGTCCGAGCTGGACTGGGCGCTGACGGTCGCGATCAAGACCGCGGGACAGGTGCCACACTCCAAAGTGTCGAGCCAGACGCTAAGCTTGATTCCCACCTTTATTCTGATCGGCTTTCTTGCCTATTACGCCGGTCTGACCCGCGCCTTGTTCGAGGCCGCAAAACGCTGGATTGCTTGGCTGCCCGGCGGTCTTGCTGTGTCGACCGTCTTTGCAACCGCGGGCTTTGCGGCGGTTTCCGGTGCTTCGGTCGCGACGGCAGCGGTGTTTGCCCGCATCGCCATCCCCGAGATGCTGGCGATTGGCTACAACAAGAAATTCGCGGCGGGCGTCGTGGCGGCCGGGGGCACGTTGGCCTCTTTGATCCCGCCGTCAGCGATTCTTGTCATCTATGCGATCATCGTTGAACAAGACGTGGGCAAGCTGCTTCTGGCGGGCTTTATCCCCGGTGCGTTTTCGGCCATCGTATATGCCGTCCTGATCGTGGGCATTGCGACCATCTGGAAAAGCGTCGGCCCCCCTGTAAGCGGCTTTACCTGGAAGCAACGGTTCGCGTCTCTCCCTGCCGCCATGCCGATCTTTGCGGTTGTGATCATCATTATTTTCTTTGTTTACAACCCTTTCGGCGACGCATGGGGCACCCCAACAGAGGGCGGGGCCGTGGGCGCGTTTATCGTGTTCCTGATGGCGCTTTATCGCGGCATGCGGTGGGCCGAGCTCAAGGACGCGCTGCTTGAAACCGCGAAGCTGACGGTGATGATCTTTACCATCATCTGGGGCGTGCTGATTTATGTTCGGTTCCTGGGCTTTGCCGATCTGCCGGGCGCGTTCGCCGACTGGATTTCGGGGCTTGAGGCTTCTCCGATCCTGATCCTCGTGTGCATCCTGCTGGCCTATGCGGTGCTGGGGATGTTCATGGATGCGATTGGCATGCTGCTTCTGACACTTCCGGTCGTCTATCCTGCCGTCATGGCGTTGAACGGGGGCGAGTTCGTCTCTGCCGCGGATAGCGCCTTTGGCATGTCGGGGCCGATGTGTGCGATCTGGTTCGGAATCCTGGTGGTGAAGATGGCAGAGTTCTGTCTGATCACGCCTCCCATTGGCCTCAACTGCTTTGTGGTTGCAGGGGTACGACCTGACCTGAGCGTTCAGGACGTGTTCAAGGGCGTGACACCGTTCTTTATCGCGGATGCCGTGACAATCGCATTGTTGGTGGCCTTCCCGTCCATCGTGTTGTGGCTGCCCTCACTCGCTGGCTGACATGACTTCCTGATCCTTCATATCATCGGGTTTAACCTGCTCTGCGGACAGGAAATTCCCGATGGTATGAAGCGGTTCAAAGTTCTCGCAAACGACTTTGAACACCACAAGAAAGGGCACCGCGACCAATGCGCCGGGGATGCCCCATAGCCACCCCCAAAACACCACAGTCAGAAATACCGCGACGGTATTCATCTCCAACCGGCGCCCGACCAGCCACGGGGTAATAATCTGCCCCTCTAAGAGGGTCAGCGTCAGGTAACCGATCGGGGCCAACATCGCATAACCGATGGTATCAAACGTCACGAGAGAGAAACCCGCGACCAAGAGCACCCCCGCAAACCCGCCGATATAAGGCAGGAAGTTCAGCATGAACGCCGCGATCCCCCAGATATAGGCCGACGGCAAGCCCAGCACTGTCAGATAGGTCCCGACTAATATGCCGAGCACGGCATTGATCGTGGCAATCGTCAGCAGGTAGCGCGACACCCGCTTCTCCACGTCATAGACCGTATGCAGCGCACGTTTCTTTTCCGTTAACGTCGGCATGGATTGCACAAGTTTTAAGTAAAACAACTCGCCAGAGCCAAGTAAGAACAGCGCCAGAATCAGGATCACCGCCAGCGACGCCCCAGTTTTGCTCACCGTATCCATCGCGGTATCGAGCAATCCAGGTTGGCGCACGACGACCTCTTGCGGTTTGCCGCCGGTTTCGGTGCCCAGTTTCTCTACCTCTTCCGAGGCAGATCGCATCGTTTCGACCGCATTGCTCACGCCGCTCAGCTTTATCTGGATCTCGCGGCCCATTTCCGGGATCTCGTCGCTCCAGATCGCCACGGTGCCCGCGGACAGTAAAACCACGGCAGCAATCACCAAGCTCGTCGCGGTCACCAGCAAAAAGGCCGACACAGGATGCGGCACGCCGATGCGATAAAGCGCACGGCCCACGGGCGACAGGGTCAGGGCAAGCAAAAAGCCCAGAACAATGGGCAATATCAAGTCCTTGGCGAAATACGCGGTGACGAAAAGGGAAATCAGGACCAGCAACTGAAGCGAGCGCCGGATTGAGGGCAGATGTTCCAAATATGGCTCCAGCAGTTGAAGGATTTAAACCTCAACGCCGTAGCGCGTGGAAAAGTTCACGGGTGTGTGAGCTTATATTGCGTCAGTATCCAAACGCCCCTCGAAGGTTGCGCGCAACTGTGATGAGACTAGGAGGGTCGGGGAGAAATCATGAGCGGAACGATGAGCATATCCATTCACCCAATGTTAAGTGTTGCGCCCTATGCAGTGGGGCAAGTGAAGTGCCAATATGCTCGGGTCGGTTACTGATGGCGCGGTCAACGGTACTGGCGCTTGGTCTCGGCAGCCTTGTGTGCGTGCTATTTGTCGGGTCGCTGCTGATTGGCCCGTCCAGCGCATCCATGGGCGACAGTTTGAACGCGTTGGTCACCGGGCAGGGCGGCCCGCTGGCCACCGTCATGCGCGAGATAAGGCTCCCGCGTGCGCTATTGGGCGTGATGATCGGCGGTGCCTTGGGGCTTTCTGGCGCTGCGATGCAGGGCTATCTGCGCAACCCCTTGGCGGATCCGGGGTTGATCGGGGTATCGGGCTCTGCGGCGTTGGGGGCTGTGCTGGCGATACAGACCGGATTGGCCGCGCTTGCAACACTCGCGCTTCCCGCAATGGCGCTTGGCGGTGCCCTGCTGGGGGTGCTGCTAGTGCTGCTATTGGCAGGCCCTCGGGGCACGTCACTGGCGCTGATCCTCGCTGGTATCGCAATATCGGCCTTTGCTGCGGCATTGACCTCGCTGGTGCTGAACCTGTCGCCGAACCCCTATGCGGCGAATGAGATCGTATTCTGGATGATGGGCTCTCTGGCGGACAGGTCCATGACCCATGTCTGGATCGCGATGCCCTTTCTGCTTGGGGGCGGTGTCCTGTTGGCGACCCTCGGGCGTGGGCTTGACGCGCTGACCTTGGGCGAAGACGCGGCAGAGGCGATGGGGATCAACCTATTCCGGCTTCGCCTCACGGTCATTATCGGTACGGCGGCGGTCGTTGGTGCCTCTACCGCCGTGGCGGGGGCGATCGGGTTTGTGGGGCTGGTCATGCCGCACCTGCTACGTGGCTTTGTTGGCGCGCGACCGGGGGCGCTGCTATGGGCCGCGACACTTGGCGGCGCGGCGATGATCCTCGCATCGGATATCCTTGTGCGCCTTGTGGTGCCCGACCGTGATCTCAAGCTTGGGGTTGTGACGGCATTGGTGGGCGCGCCGCTGTTTCTCCACCTGATCTATCGCACGCGGAGGGACGGGCTATGACCCTGCTATCATTGAAAAATCTCTCCGTTTATCGGGGGCGGAAAACCGTTTTATCCGACATCAACCTGACCTTACGTGAAGGCGAGGTCGTAGGCCTGGTCGGGCCGAATGGTGCCGGTAAGACCACCTTGATGCGCGCGGCCCTGGGTCTGATCCCCGCTGATGGCCAAAGTTCAATCGCCGCACTTGCCCCGCGCATGCGCGGGCGTGCCGCCGCGTGGATGCCCCAATCGCGTGAGATTGCATGGCCGGTCACGGTTGAAACGATCATTCGACTGGGCCGCACACCCCATCTACGGGGCGGGCAGAAAATACAGGCAGAAGATCAGGCTGCCGTAGATCGTGCCATTGCGCAGATGGGTTTGGACACCTTCCGCAATCGTCCCGCCACACAGCTATCGGGTGGGGAGCAGGCGCGCGTGCTGATCGCCCGTAGCCTCGCGCAAGAGGCACCCTTGCTGATCGCAGACGAGCCCACCGCCGGGCTAGACCCCGCCCATCAAATCGCCGCGATGGAAAGCTTTTCCAAAGCAGCGGGCCAAGGGCGCGGGGTGCTCGTCTCGCTTCATGATCTGGGATTGGCAGCGCGGCATTGCACACGGTTGATCGTGTTGCACAACGGCGCAGTTGTCGCAGACGACTTGCCACAGGCGGCGCTGACGACAGAGATTGTCAAAGCCGTCTTTGGCATTACTGCCTTCAGTGAAGTCACCGACAAAGGTTTTGTTTTCCAGCCGCTTGAGGTCGTTTCTTAACCGCTGCTGTCCCGAGAAACGCCGGGGATGTCTACAGCGATGACACCCAATGATCGCGCGGTGGCCAGTGCAAGAACGGGGCTATCGGGCCCGCCACTGCTGATCTGATACGCCCGCATTGCCCGCCGTGTCGCGTCGTCGAGCTCCGAATTAATGGCCCCGCCATAGAACCCTCGCGCCTCTAACGCACGTTGCAGCGTTGCGATCACGTCGGGCGTAAGCGCGCTGATGCAGGGCGTCTCGAACCAGTTGTCCACACGGGGAGAGACAATCTTTTGCCGTGTTTCCGTGCGGTAGATCGGCAGCGACTGAATCTCGCCGGTAGAGCTGATCTGCGCCGGTTGCACCTGTACCTGCTCCGTCACCGTTTCGATCACTGCAGGTGATACGGTCCGCCCCCAACAGCTGCCCGGTGCAGCCCCTGCCGGGCCCTGGGTTGTCGCCTCGCGAACGCCAGGCTCGGGTACCTCTGCGTCTTGGGAGGGGGCGTTACACGCTCCGAGCGAGACGAGAACCGTAAATGCGCAGGCAAATTGAACTAAATGTGATCGGGAGAAATACTGCACAGCCGGGCCTTGCGGGTCAAAGGGTCCGTCGCAGGCTAGCGGCTTTTCGCAGCAATGCCTAGATGATAGGCCCATAGGGATGTGAATAATGCCATCGCCTTGCATGAGCCGTGAAAAGGGGCTGGCGAAGCCGCGGGCTGCTGTTTACATATGTCGAAATTCTAAATTCGAAGGGGCATTCAGATGGCCAAGATCACTTATGTAGAACACAATGGCACCGAACATGTCGTCGATGTGGCCAATGGCCTGACCGTCATGGAAGGGGCCCGTGACAATAACATCCCCGGGATCGAGGCCGACTGCGGCGGTGCCTGCGCCTGCTCCACCTGCCACGTCTATGTGGATCCCGACTGGGTCGAAAAAGTGCCCGCCAAGGACGACATGGAAGAAGATATGCTCGACTTCGCGTTCGAGCCCGATCCCGCCACGTCCCGTCTGACCTGCCAGATCAAGGTTACAGATGCGCTGGACGGCCTGCGCGTGAAAATGCCCGAAAAGCAAATCTGATGCGACGTCTGGCGCGACATATGTCGTCGCGCCTTTTGCCGATCGTTGCGGCATGCGTGATCAATGCGCTGCCCGCTTCTGCCCAAGACATCGCCCGCGCCAGCTTTGGTGATCCGACCACACGCTATGATCACGGCGTATTGGGCGATGCGGTCGAATGGGGCAGCCTGACGCTGGGCTTGGCTGACGGCACCAGCCGCCGCATAATCTTGCCCCACGCCCTTGTATTCGAAGACACATCGCCTCGGATTGTGGATCTGGATGGTGATGGCCAACCCGAAGTGATCGTGGTTGAAAGCCATCAGTCCAAAGGTGCGCGGCTTGCGGTCTATCGCGCGTCCGGACGCATCGCGCAGACGCCTTTTATCGGGCGGAAGAACCGCTGGCTTGCCCCGATTGGTGCGGCGGATTTCACCGGGAATGGGCAGCTCGAGATCGCGATGGTCGTCACCCCGCATCTCTCCGGTTCGGTGCAACTGCTCGCTTACGATAACAGCCGCCTGACCGTCATTGCTAGGGCAGAGGGGTTCACCAACCACCGCATCGGTGATCCGGAAATCGCGGGGGGTATACGCACATGCGGCCCACACCCCGAATTGATACTTGCGCAGATGCCGTGGCAGCGCAGTGCGCCATCGCAAATGGTGGCCCTTCAGCTTGACGGCAAAACACTAAGCCCGCGAAGCTTCGACGTGCCCTTCACGGCCAGCAATATCGCCGCCGCCCAGGCCTGTACGCTCAACCCAAACTAAGCACAGACCTGCTTCCAATTGGTTAAAAATCCTGGGGGTCCGGGGGCAAGCCCCCGGTCGGTCTCGTCAAACCAGCAGGCCGCGCCCTCAGGACAGCGCACGCCAGCCGATATCGCGGCGGTAGAATCCGCCCGGCCAGTCAATCGCCTCGACCATCTCATAGGCGCGTGCCTGTGCCTCGGCCAGAGTGTCGCCGCGCGCCGTGACGTTCAGTACCCGTCCGCCGATGGCCGTTATCGCCCCGTCTTTCTGGGCGGTGCCCGCATGGAACACCATGTTGCGGCTGTCTTCGGGGAGGGCATCCAACCCTTTGATAACGCTTCCCTTGTCATAACTTCCAGGATAGCCTTGCGCGGCCATGACGATGGTGACAGCATGATCATCGGCCCAGTTCACGCGGGCCTCGTTCAGGCGCCCTTCCGCGGCGGCATGCATCAGGTCAAAAGCCTGCGCGCCAAGGCGCATCATCAGCACCTGACACTCAGGGTCGCCAAAGCGGGCGTTGTATTCGACCAGACGGGGGGCACCGTCCTTGATCATCAAACCGGCATAAAGCACCCCTTGGTAGGGCGTGCCGCGCTTGGCCATTTCGGCCATGGTCGGGCGGATGATTTCTGCCAACGCACGTTCGGCGATCTCGTCGGTCAGCACCGGCGCGGGCGAATAGGCCCCCATGCCGCCGGTGTTAGGGCCGGTATCGCCGTCGCCGACGCGTTTGTGGTCTTGGGCTGTGCCGATCGGCAGCACGGTGTCACCGTCACACAAAACAAAGAAGGACGCTTCTTCGCCGTCCATAAACTCTTCGATCACCACTTCTGCGCCCGCGTCGCCGAAGGTGCCGTCGAACATCGTATCGACGGCGGCCAGCGCCTCGGCATCGGTTTCGGCGATGATCACGCCTTTGCCCGCTGCAAGACCGTCGGCCTTGATCACGATCGGGGCAGGGTGGTCGGCCAGATAGGCCCGCGCCGCGTCTGCGTCGGTGAAATGCCCATAGGCGGCAGTGGGGGCGTTTGCGGCGTCGCAGATCTCTTTCGTGAAGGCTTTGGAGGCTTCCAGCGCCGCGGCCGCTTTTGACGGGCCAAACACCAATACGCCGGCAGCGCGCAGATCATCGCCAACGCCTGCAGCAAGCGGGGCTTCTGGCCCGATGATGACGAAATCGATGTTGTTTTCGTCGACAAAACCGACCACCGCGGCCCCGTCGTTGATGTCGAAACTGGCGCAATCCGCGATGGCGGCGATTCCGGCATTGCCCGGTGCCACGATCAGCTTGTCGCATTTAGGATTTTGCAATACGGCCCAGGCCAGGCTGTGTTCGCGCCCGCCGCTGCCCAGAATGAGGATGTTCATGGTTGCACTCCCTTGGCCTTGGTTGCTGCGCGTTCTAAGCTGGGACTGAGCCCGACACAAGATAAACACGGAAAGACACCGCTGATGGATCTGATCGACGACCCGCGCGAGGGGCAGAACAGCCCCGAATTCACCGTGACCGAGCTTTCGGGCGCGATCAAACGGGTGATCGAGGGCGAATTTGGCCATGTGCGGATTCGCGGCGAGGTGGGGCGTGTCAGCCGGCCACGTTCGGGGCATATCTATCTTGACCTGAAGGACGACAGTTCGGTTATTTCCGGTGTGATCTGGAAAGGCGTGTCAGCACGGCTTGAAACCCAACCCGAAGAGGGGATGGAGGTGATTGCCACGGGGCGCATCACCACCTTTGGCGGGCAGTCGAAATACCAGATCGTGATCGAGGATATCAAACCCGCGGGCATGGGCGCGCTGATGGCGTTGCTGGAAAAGCGCAAGGCGGCGCTGGCGGCCGAGGGGCTGTTCGCCCCCGAACGCAAACGCCCGCTGCCCTACCTGCCAGAGGTGATCGGCGTCGTGACCTCGCCCTCGGGGGCGGTGATCCGCGATATCCTGCACCGTCTGCGCGACCGGTTTCCGCGCAAGGTGCTGATCTGGCCCGTCGCCGCGCAGGGGGCGAAATGCGCGCCAGAAGTCGCGCGCGCCATTGCGGGGTTCAACGCGCTGACCCCGGGGGGTGCCCTTCCACGGCCTGATCTGTTGATTGTGGCGCGCGGCGGCGGTTCGGTCGAGGATCTATGGGGGTTCAACGAAGAGATCGTCGCTCGGGCAGCCGCAGCATCCGACATTCCGCTGATCTCGGCGGTGGGGCATGAAACCGATACCACGCTGATCGACTATGTCTCTGACAAGCGCGCGCCCACGCCGACGGCGGCAGCCGAGCTTGCGGTGCCTGTGCGCCATGAACTTGTCGCCCTGCTTGATGGGCAGGAGGCACGGATGACCCAAGCGCTCAGCCAGGGCCTTGTGCGCCGTGACCAGCGGTTGCGCGACATGGCGCGCGCTTTGCCTCGGCCCGATAGCCTGCTTGATGGTCCGCGCCAGCGGCTCGATATGCGCGGCGCCCGTCTGGGTCCGGCGCTGACCGCGGGTGTGCAGAAACGCAAGGTGCATCTCTCTGACATCTCTGGCGCGTTGCGCCCTGCCAGCCTGCGCCGCAGCCTTCAGGCAGAGCAACGCAGGCTGGCCGCCCTGGCCGATCGCTTCCGCCCCGAGGCATTGGGCCGCGAGCAAAAGCGCCGTCTTGAGGGTTTGATCGCCCGTTTCCGCCCCGACGCGTTAGAGCAGGACCGCAAGCGGAAAGAGGAAGCCTTTCAATCGCTTGCGCGGCGACTTTCAGATGCCGGGCAACGGCAGACCCAAGGCTGGCACAAACAGATTGCAGGGCTTGACCGTCTGCATGAGATGCTAAGCTATAAATCGACGCTGGCACGGGGCTACGCCGTGGTGCGCGGCGACGGGGGCGTGGTGACAACCAAGCAAGCGGCGCAGGATGCTTCGGCGCTCGAGATTGAATTTATCGACGGCAAGATGAAGATAGGCGGCGGGGCGGCCCCTAAAAAGTCCCCCAAGAAAGCGCCCGAACAAGGCAGTCTGTTCTAGGTCTTAGACCCCTACTTTCGGGCCGAGGCAGGTGAAATCCTGACCGCTGTTTTGCGCCTCGTAAAGCTCGGTGGTGGTCGGGTCGTTTTCGAACTGCGCGATCAACCCGGCCGCCCCTTCACGAAAGCGCCAACACTGGGGTGTCGGGTTCTCGTCATAGGTAAAGCAAATCTTGCCCGCATCTTCGTACCAGCTGCCTGACTTGCATTCACCGTCCAGAAACGACCACTCGACGCGCCGGTTGCTCAGATACCGCTCCGCACCGTAGGTCTCTCCGTTTTGGGCGTAGAACAGGGTTTTGCCCCGTGTATAGGCGTCAAATTCTGCCGCGGACATCATGGATTGCGCGGCCAAAGGGGAGGCCTGTGTCAGGGCGAGGATCAGGGCAAGCTGTTTCATAGCCGCAGCGTGCCAGAAACCCGAGGCGTGATCTAGTCTTGATCGCGAACCGGCTGCCAACGCGCAACACGGCGGTCCATCACCCGACGCCACAGCGGTGGGACCAGCGCCAGCACTGCCATCACAGGCAGGGATCGTGGCAGCATCGGCATGGTGCCAGGTGTCAGCTTTAGCGCCGGAAACGCGCGCGAGGGGCGCATGTGATGGTCCGAATGGCGCGGCGCATTCAGCATCATCGCCGAGGAATACCACGCAGGCGCATTCCAACTATGCTGCGGGCCCACGGGCTCGGGCTTGCCATTTTCGGATGTTTTGCGGCGCAGGCCATAGTGTTGCACATAGTCGGAAAGCAACAGCTGCATTTGCGCATAGGCCGCTAGCGCCAGCATCGCAACGACCCCGCGTGCTCCGGCCATTGCAAAGCTGGCGGCGAGGGTGATCAACGCACCGGTGACATAGGTGACATAAGGGTGTGACAACAGGTGCCGTTTTCCACGCCGCTGCCGCGTCTCAGCCCGTAGCCCGGCCATAAACTCGCCTTTTAGGGCGCGCAGGGCATAGGTATAGAAGCCTTCGCCCAATCTGGCCGAATTCGGATCATGCTCCGTTGCGACGTAGATGTGATGCACGCGCAGGTGGGCCGACACGTGATGCCCGTGCAAAAGGCTGCAATAAATCGCGGTGCCGATCCGTCGGGGCCATTTCGATGCGGCATGGATCAGCTCATGCGCGTTGGAGTTCGAGATCTGGCCAAGAAACAGACCAAGCCCGATATAAATCAACAGCTTGTCGGTCACATTCAACGTGTCGCTTGCGCCTAGCGCCCAGACCCCAAGGGATAAAAGCGTGAAATGCACAGCGCCCAGTGTCAGGCTTAGAGCACGACCCGAAGAGTTTCGCACTGGCAGCCGGCGAGATAGCCTATCAAGGAAGAACACGACCACAGTGATCGACAGCAGCGCGATCAGGGGCCAGGGGCCGCCGCGTAGACAGGCGAGAAACAGAAATATCGCTGGGGTCAGGCTGGCGATGCTGTACCAGAACATAGGGCGGCTCCGCTGGGGATGCGTGTTTCTTATACGCGAAACGGCGCGTGAAAAAGGGCCTAGGTCGCCGCAGCTACCGCGTAAACTGCTGCGGATTGGTCGCTTTTACTCTGCGCAAGCTGATGCGGCTTTGATAGCGTGATGCGAAAGCTATACGAGAGGGCAGCCCGATGGCGTTGGATAATCATGATACCTCAGATGCAAACGCACCGCGCAAAGGTGTGTGGAAATCCGGCAAGGGTAAGGGGCGCAGCCACACCAAGGGTCGTCAGCTGCAAGAGGACGCGTGGGATGAGGTGCGCGCCCTATTGGCGGATAAACCGCGACGTGCCGATCTGCTGATTGAGCATTTGCATCTTATTCAAGATAAATTCGGGCATCTTTCTGCGGCGCACCTGCGCGCTTTGGCTGAAGAAATGCGCATGAGCATGGCCGAAGTTTACGAAGTCGCAACGTTCTATGCCCATTTTGACGTGGTGAAAGAGGGGGAAACACCACCGCCCGCGTTGACCATACGGATTTGCGATTCTCTGTCCTGCGAATTGGCCGGTGCGCAGGCGTTGAAAACCGCACTGGAAGACGGGTTGGACGCGTCAGAAGTGCGTGTCGTGCGTGCGCCTTGTATGGGGCGTTGTGATACGGCACCGGCGCTTGAGATCGGGCATAACTTTGTCGACCACGCAACGCTGGAAAAGGTGAAGCAGGTCATCGCGGCAGGCGATACCCATGTGCATATGCCCGACTACGAAGCGTTCGACGCCTATGTCGCTGGCGGGGGGTATGAGGCGCTCAAGAAACTGCGCCGTGATGGCGATTGGGAGGACGTGCAGCAAAACCTGCTCGACGCTGGTTTGCGCGGTCTTGGCGGCGCTGGTTTCCCGTCGGGCAAGAAATGGGGGTTCGTGCGGGATAATGCGGGCCCGCGCTATATGGCGGTCAACGGCGATGAGGGGGAGCCCGGCACCTTCAAGGATCGCGGGTACCTGGAACGCGTACCACATCTTTTCCTGGAGGGGATGCTGATCGCCGCCTGGGCCGTAGAGGCAGAGAAAGTGTTCCTCTATATGCGGGACGAATACCCGCAGGTGCTCGCGCTCCTTCGGACAGAGATTGCGGCGCTCGAGACTGCAGGCATTGTTCCCGCAGGATACATTGATCTGCGGCGCGGTGCGGGGGCTTATATTTGCGGTGAAGAATCCGCGATGATTGAAAGCATTGAAGGCAAGCGTGGGCTGCCACGGCACCGTCCCCCTTATGTGGCGCAGGTGGGTATCTTTGGTTGCCCCACCTTGGTGCATAACGTTGAAACCCTGCATTGGGTGGCGCGCATCTGCCGCGAAGGGCCCAAGGTGCTGAACAGCACGGAAAAGAACGGGCGTAAGGGCCTGCGCAGCTATTCGGTATCCGGGCGCGTCGCCAAACCGGGGATGTATGAACTGCCTGCGGGATCCACGATCACCGATGTCATCGAGGCTGCGGGTGGCATGGCCGACGGGCACCGGTTCAAAGCCTATCAACCGGGTGGGCCATCTTCGGGGCTGCTGCCCGCCGCGATGGATGATATACCGCTGGACTTTGATACATTGCAGCCGCACGGGTCTTTCATCGGCTCTGCAGCAGTAGTAGTGCTGTCGGACCAAGATAGCGCCAAGGCCGCAGCGTTGAATATGCTACGTTTTTTTGAGGATGAAAGCTGCGGGCAATGCACCCCCTGTCGCGTGGGCTGCGAAAAAGCCGTCAAGCTGATGCAGGCGGATCGCTGGGATAAACCCCTGCTGGAAGAACTATCGACCGCTATGGTCGATGCCTCTATCTGCGGGTTGGGGCAGGCAGCGCCGAACCCGATCCGCCTGGTGATCAAACACTTCGCGGACGAGGTTTAGAACGGGATAGCCTCCGCGCCAGAGGGGCAATTAGTTCTGCACCACCAAGCAGGTGCACCCGGTCGCGCGCATCCTGTCGCACAGGCGCTGGGCGTCGGTGCGGGTGTTGTTGCCGTATTGCCCAAAGTAGAATCCCTTGCGGCGCGATACGCGATTTTTCTTGAACAGGAAATCCAGACGCCGTCCTTTCACCGCGCTGCGACAGCTTGCTGTCTGGGCATTGGCTTTATCCCGCGCGCGGTCCTTGCTGGTCCCGAAGGATACCTGAACCCCCCAGGGTTTGATCCCCGGGGCAGGGGGTGTCACCTTTAGGGCGGTCAGCCGGCGATTGCGTGCCATCTCGTAGCAGGCGGGCAGGAAAGCTTGCGTTTTTGAGAGCCGGAAATCGGGCGTTTTGGGCGGCGCATCGCGCCATTGCTCGGCGTCCAGACCGGTGATGATGGGGACATAGGCGACCGTCTCGGGGGCGAGCCCTTTGCCGTCCAGAAACCCCTCTGCACGGCGCTCACCGCCATTGTAGCCGATCGCGGCCAGCCCTTCGTTCCCGTATTTCTGCGTCATTTCAGCAAGATACTGGGCAGAGTGTTCCAGTGCATCAGCTGGATTATACGGGTCTTTCAGCCCGCGCAGCGCGGCGGTGGAGGGGATAAACTGCGCAATGCCGCGCGCATTGGCATGGCTCAACGCGTTTTGGTCAAACCGGCTTTCTTGCCAGATCAGTCGCGCGAAAAATCCGCTGTCCAGCCCGTGCCGCTCGGAAAAGACCTTGATCGCGTTGCACGTGTCATACACGAAATGCGCAGGGCGGATGCAGTGGGCATGGCCCCATTTGGTGCTGGAACAGTAACGCTGGTCCGGCTCGGCCTGCGCCGCCCCAGCCATCAGTATCACCCAGAGCACCCATAAAAACCGCATGCAGACTTGGTGCGCGACGGGCCCCTTGCTGTCAATTGCTCTTGTCGCCCTTCCATCCCGCGGGTCGAGCCTATAGATCATAGAAAACGCCTGACAATTCGGAGAGCGCGCTTGGCCTTTTTTCAAAAGCTGAAATCCAAAATGTTCAAATCCTCGTCCAAGATCGACGAGGGGCTTGAGGCGATTGTCGAAGATGGCGGGGCGACGGATACCCCTGAAACGGTGGATGAAATTCCTGTCGATCAGGTGATGGATGCGCCGCAGGCCGCGGCCCAAGCGTTACCCGAAGCGGTGGATGATGAACCCGCACCGATGCCAGCGGATGAAGAGGATACGCCCGCGCCCGTGCCGCTGCGCGAGACGATGACCCCCGTGGCCCCCGATCTGGTGCCCGCACCCCCCGAGCCAGCACCGGCCAAACCCGGTCTGATGGGCCGCTTGATGGGACGCAGCGCCGCGGCCCCTGTTGTGCGGCGTGTGCTGGATGACGAGATGCTCGAACAGCTCGAAGAGCTGCTGATCTCGACCGATATGGGCGTGGATACGGCCCTGCGCGTCACCGCGAATATGGCTGAGGGGCGCTTTGGCAAGCGTCTGTCTGTGGACGAGATCAAGCGCCTCATGGCGACAGAGGTCGCGCGGATCATGGACCCGATTGCCAAGCCCTTGCCGATCTATGCCAAGACACCGCAGGTGGTGCTTGTGGTGGGGGTAAACGGGTCGGGCAAGACGACCACAATCGGCAAGCTGGCCAGCCAGTTCAAAGCCGCAGGCAAGAACGTCGTAATTGCCGCCGGTGACACATTTCGCGCCGCCGCTGTTGAACAATTGCAGGTCTGGGGCGACCGTGCCGACGTGCCGGTACTGACCGCAGGGCAGGGGTCGGACCCGGCGAGCCTTGCGTTTGACGCGATGACGCAGGCGGAGCGTGACGGCGCTGATCTGCTGCTGATTGACACGGCCGGACGGTTGCAGAACCGCGGCGACCTGATGGAAGAACTGGCCAAGATCGTGCGGGTCATTCGCAAGAAAGACCCAAGCGCGCCGCATAATACTCTGTTGGTGCTGGATGCGACGACAGGGCAGAATGCGCTCAACCAAGTGAAGGTTTTTCAGGAAATTTCAGATGTTTCCGGTCTGGTCATGACCAAGCTGGATGGCACGGCCAAGGGCGGTGTACTGGTGGCGCTTGCAGATAAGTTCGGGCTGCCGATCCATGCCATCGGCGTGGGCGAGCAGATCGACGATCTGCAGCCCTTTGACCCGCAGGAGTTTGCGGATGCCTTGATGGGGCTGGACCCGCAGTGACGCAGCATAAAGGTTCGGCGACATGACCGAATGGATCAGCCAGATTGAAGGCACCGCAGCGGGGCACCAAGCGGCGCTTTGGCTTGCGCTGGCCGCGGCTTTTCTGCACGCCGTTTTTGGCGCGCTTCAGAAAGGGCGGCATGATCCGTGGTTGACCCGCGGGGCGATCGACTTTTCCTATTGCCTGATGGCGGCGCCCTTTGCGCTGTTTGTCGTGCCGTGGCCCGAGCCCCATATGTGGGTCATTTTTGCCGGGGCTTGGGCGATCCATATTGTGTACAAGCTGTTACAGGCCTGGGCCTACACCAAGGGGGCCTATACGGTCGTCTACCCTGTCGTGCGCGGCACGGGACCCTTGTTCACCGTGATCGGCGCCTACCTCATTTTTGGAGAGAGCTTTTCGGGCGTGCAATGGTTGGGCGTTGCGGTGCTGGTGGCCGGCATCTTCGGGCTGGCGCTGTATAACTTTGTCTACCTCGTGTCCGAACGCGATACGCTGAACGCCGCCCTCGGGCTGGCGGTGCTGACGGGGCTTTTCGTGGCGCTTTATACGACATTCGACGCCTATGGCATCCGCGCGACGGACAACCCGTTTACCTTTCTGGCGTGGTTTTTCATGATCGACGGGCTGGTCATGCCCGTGATCGCCGCGCGCCGCTGGCTGCGGATGGAGGATCGCCCCGAGCTTGGCCCGTTGATGACCCGTGGCGTGGCCGGTGGCTTTGTCGCCTTTTTCAGCTTTGGCTCGATCATGCTGGCGACCCGTCTGGACAAAGTGGGCGAGGCCGCCGTGCTGCGTGAAACCTCGACCGTGTTTGCGGCGCTGATCGGATGGTTGGTGCTGAAAGAAACCGTAGGCCCGCGCCGTATTGCCCTGATGGCGCTGATCGCGCTTGGCGCGGTGATCGTCGAAATGGGCGGATAACTGGAGAGCAAGATGAGCACGACACGCGAGATAAACCCTTTCGTCAAATCGGCGCTGGAATACGGGCCGGTGCTGATATTCTTTGTCGCCTATCTGCGCTTCAAGGACGAGACTTTCACCCTGTGGGGCACCGACTACAGCGGCTTTATCGTGGTGACGGCGGCCTTTGTGCCGCTGTTGATCCTGTCGACGGGCGCGCTGTGGGCGCTGACGGGCAAGATCAGCCGCATGCAGGTTGCCACAGTCATTCTGGTGACATTGTTCGGGGGCCTGTCGGTTTGGCTGAATGACGAGAGGTTCTTTAAAATGAAGCCGACCGCCATCTACCTTTTGTTTGCAGTGCTGCTGGCGATCGGTCTGGCGCGGGGGCAATCCTATCTCAAGTTCGTGATGGAAGAGATGATGCCTCTGAATGACGCCGGCTGGATGATCCTGACCAAACGGCTGATGCTGTGCTTTTTCGGTCTGGCGCTCGCGAACGAGCTGATCTGGCGCTTTGCCAGCACCGAGACTTGGGTGTATTTCAAGACATTCGGGCTGACGGCGGCGGTGTTTGTGTTTTTCATGACGCAAGGGCGGCTGTTCCAGACCTATGGTTTGGAAAAAGACGAAAGCTAGGACGGGGGCCAGCCCCCGCTGCCCCGTATGGGGCAGCACCCCCGGGATTTACGGCCATTTGGAAGGCGGCTTGCTGTTATAGTTGACGCGAGCGGGCGAGGGGCGTAGCAGATGACATGTGGCGATTTGATACCGGATTGCGGGCCACGGGCAGAAATACCTGCTAAATTCCGCTAAAAGGTCAGGATGAAAGCCCCCTTTCGCTTGACCGCGTCTGGGGTTTTTTTACGCCCGCTGCACGGCGGGACAGGAAGGATGAGAGAATGAGCGTTGATTGGAAACCACGGACCAAGGCTGTTCACAGTGGCACCCGCCGCAGCCAGTATAACGAAGTGTCCGAGGCCGTGTTCCTGACACAGGGTTTTGTCTATGACAGCGCCGAACAAGCCGAGGCGCGGTTCCAGTCGCTGGGAGATGACGAGTTTATCTATGCCCGCTATGGCAACCCCACGGTGCGCATGTTCGAGGACCGGATCTCGGGCCTTTTGGGGTATGAGGATTGTTTCGCCTGTACCTCTGGTATGGCGGCGGTCAGCGGCGCGCTGACATCGCTGCTGAAAGCAGGCGATCACGTGGTCGCCGCGCGCGCGCTTTTCGGGTCGTGCCTGTATGTGCTGGAGGATATCCTGGCGCGTTTCGGGGTCGAGGTGACCTTGATCGACGGCACGGATAACGCGGCTTGGGATGCTGCCATTCGCCCTGACACGACCATGGTTTTCTTCGAGAGCATTTCGAACCCCACCCTGGAAGTCGTTGACATGCGCCATGTGGTGAAAGCGGCCCATGCCGTTGGTGCGCTGGTGCTGGCGGATGACGCGATGGCGACGCCGGTATTTTCCTATGCCAAGGAATGTGGTGCGGATATCGCCATTATCTCGACCACGAAACATGTGGACGGGCAGGGGCGTATGCTGGGCGGTGCGATTTGCGGCCCCAAAGAGCTGATCCGCGGACCCGTCGAAGCCTATATGAAACACACCGGCGGCGCGATGAACCCGTTTACCGCCTGGACCCACCTCAAGGCGCTTGAAACCATCGACCTGCGTGTGCGTGCCCAGGCGGATGCCGCCTATAAGATCGCTGATGCGCTGAACGGGCACCCCAAGCTGAGCGCTGTGCGCTATCCGACGCATCCCAGCCATCCGCAGCACGCGCTCGCCACGTCTCATGCGCCGTCGGCGGGGACTGTCTTGGCGGTAGAGGTCAAGGGCGGTAAGGACGCGTGTTTTGCATTCCTTAATGCGCTCGAGATTATCACCATCTCGAACAACTTCGCCGATGCGAAATCCATTGCGACCCATCCGGCGACCACCACGCACCAGCGTTTGCCGGATGACCAGAAGGCTACGCTGGGGATCAGCCCCGGCCTTGTGCGCTTGTCTGCGGGGCTTGAAGACGTGGATGATCTGATTGCCGACATCCGTCAGGCGCTGGACACATTGAAGTGATCACTCGGGGGCTTTGCCTGCTTGGCTGGACGGAGCATTGGTAAAGCCCCCGATATCGCCTATATAGGGGGCAACTTGCGAAAGGGCCTTGCTATGAATATCGCCGCGACAGTGATACCGGACCGTGATGACGCGGTTGCGGCACTTGATACGTTGCGGGCCTGGGCGCGCAAGGCCAGCACCGCCGAGATTGAGACGCTGGACCCGTCGCTGGCCCGTCTGCTGCAAAGCGCCGAAAACTACCCGCAGTTCAGCCGCGATTACCCCAGTGATTTCGCCGTGGGTGACAATTACAAGGCCACGCTGCCCGATCTGCAAAACGGACCGTCGAGCCTGATCCGTGGTGCGAAACAGCAGATCCAGCATGTGGGGATATCGAACTTTCGGTTGCCCATGCGGTTTCACACCCGCGAGGGCAGCGATCTGACGCTCGAGACATCGGTCACCGGATCGGTCAGCCTTGAGGCAGACAAAAAGGGCATTAACATGTCCCGCATCATGCGCAGTTTCTATAAACATGCGGATGAGGTGTTCAGCTTCGAGGTGATGGAAGCTGCGCTGGATGATTATAAGTCCGACCTCGAAAGCTATGATGCCCGCATCCAGATGCGGTTTTCCTTTCCGGTACGGATCGATAGCCTGCGGTCGGGCCTGTCGGGCTACCAGTATTACGACATTGCGCTTGAGCTGGTCGAGGCCGAAGGCGCGCGCAAGAAAATCATCCACCTTGATTACGTCTATTCCTCTACCTGTCCCTGTTCGCTGGAGTTGTCCGAGCATGCCCGTGCGACACGGGGGCAGCTTGCCACGCCGCATTCGCAACGCTCTGTCGCGCGGATCTCGGTCGAGGTGAACTGCGAGGAAAGCTGCCTGTGGTTCGAAGACCTGATCGACGCGGCGCGGCGCGCGGTGCCGACAGAAACGCAGGTGATGGTCAAACGCGAGGACGAACAGGCGTTTGCGGAGCTGAACGCCGCTAACCCTATCTTTGTCGAAGACGCGGCGCGGTTGTTCTGCGAGCAGTTGCAAGCCGAACCGCGGGTGGGTGATTTTCGCGTTGTGGCCAGCCACCAAGAAAGCCTGCACAGTCATGATGCGATCTCTGTTCTGACGCAGGGCGATACCTTTGCGGCTCAAAGCATTGATCCCAGACTGTTCAGCACGCTGTTTCACGTCGGCTGATGTTCGCACGGTTTTAGGGCAGCCACTCTGACATGTTTTCATTCTGCGCATTTATTGCGCGGAGGTTTGTGCTGCTTGCTTGAAACATGCACAAAGCCATGCTGCGATGCGGCATCTTCGGGATGCTGCTATGCAGAAACGTCGGTTCTCATTGGGGATTGCTTCGTTATATTAAGAGGCAGAACAAGGTAACCGGCAGAAATGCCAAGATAAATCGAGAGTTTATTATGGCTTACAACAGCACAATTTCGCAAAGCAACGTCCCCACTATCAAAGCCCCCTTCGCCGTCATCGGCGGGTTTTTTGCTGCCATCTGGAACGGTTTGATCGCAGCGGGTGCGAATTCGGGCCGGATGCGTCAGGTGACATTCCTGCAGTCCAAGACCGACGAAGAGCTGGCCGCGATGGGTATCAAGCGTGATGACATCGTGCACCATGTTTTCCGCGACACATATTACGTCTGATCGGTTCACAGGTTGATTATTGACGGCCCGGGTGTGTCTTGCCGGGCCGTTTTGCGTTTTACCGCAGGGCGCGTCCTTGACACCGGCGCGCCGCCGCGCCAACGCTGCGCAGATGTTGGATTTGCGCCCAGTTGGATATGTCATCGGCCTATTGGTGTCGGTGCTTGGCATTGCGATGATTGTGCCAATGTTGGTCGATATTGCCGAAGGGCGCGGCCATTGGCCCGTCTTCGTCGAGGCCGGGCTGATCACCATGCTGGGGGGCAGCATGATCGCGCTGGCCTGTGCCAACGGCGTCAGGGAAGGGTTGACGATCCAGCAGACCTTTTTGCTGACGACGGCCGTGTGGCTGATGCTGCCGTTGTTCGGCGCGCTGCCGTTCATGCTGGGCGCGACAGAGGCGCGTTTCGTCGATGCGGTGTTCGAGGCCATGTCGGGCATGACCACCACCGGATCAACGGTGTTTTCCGGGCTTGATGATCTGCCCAAGGGGCTGTTGTTGTGGCGCGCGATCCTGCAGTGGCTGGGCGGCATCGGTATCATTGTTGTGGCGATGGTGTTCCTGCCCGAACTGCGCGTCGGTGGTATGCAGATCTTCAAGTCGGAAGCCTTTGATACCTTTGGTAAAATCCTGCCACGGGCCGGGCAGATCGCCAGCCAGATCTCGGTCATCTATGTCTGGCTGACCTTCGCCTGTGCGCTGACCTATCTGACCTTGGGGATGAACGTCTTTGACGCGACGGTCCACGCGCTGACCACCGTGTCTACGGGCGGGTTTTCAAACTATGACGCCTCTTTCGGTACCTTTAGCGGCAATGCGGAATATGCGGCGTCGATCTTCATGGTGCTCGCGGCGCTGCCTTTCGTGCGCTACGTGCAACTGCTGAACGGCAACCCTTTGGCCCTGCATCGTGATCCGCAGGTAAAGGGTTTCTTGCTGACGATTGCGGTGCTGGTGGGGCTGATCTTTATCTCTATCCAGTCGGTCTTTCCGCATCATTGGGAGCAATCCCTGCGCGAGGCACTGTTCAATATCACTTCAATCATTTCGGGCACGGGCTTTGCCTCGGTCGATTATATGACCTGGGGGCCGTTTCCCGTGGCGCTGTTTTTCTTTACGGGGCTGATTGGCGGCTGCGCGGGGTCCACCGCCTGTTCGATCAAGATCTTCCGCTATCAGCTGTTGTTCGCATCCATCCGTGCGCAGTTGCAGCGAATCCGGTCACCCCACGGCATCTTTACCCCGCGCTATGACGGACGCCCGATCAGCGGCGATGTCATGATTTCGGTCATGTCCTTTTTCATGTTCTTCACGCTGACATTAGGGCTGGTGGCCGTGGCGCTCAGTATGACGGGGCTGGATTTCGTGACCTCGATCTCGGGGGCGGGGGCGGCCTTGGGGAACATCGGGCCGGGTTTGGGCAAGATCATCGGGCCGGCAGGTAATTTCAGCACCCTTAACGACACAGCAAAATGGATCCTGACCGCCGCGATGCTGGTCGGACGGCTGGAGCTTATGGCGGTATACGTCATTCTGACATTCAAATTCTGGAGAGCATAATGAGCGCAGTACAAACCCGTCCTTTGGGGGCACAGATTTCGCATATGCTCAAGTCTCGCGGGGTAGAGGTTATCTTTGGCATCCCCGGCGTGCATAACCAAGAGATGTACCGCGGGATCGAGGAAGCAGGGCTGACCCATGTGCTGGCGCGGCACGAACAGGGGGCGGGCTTTATGGCAGATGGCTATGCCCGGGCCACGGGCAAGCCGGGGGTCGCCTATGTGATCACCGGTCCGGGCCTGTGCAATGTGATGACGCCGATGGGACAGGCCTACAGCGATTCCGTGCCGGTGCTGGTGTTGTCCTCCTGCCTGGATGAAACGGCGGCGCGTAAGGGGCAGCTGCACCAGATGAACGATCAGCGCGCGGCGGCGGAAACCGTGTGCGACTGGTCCGAAATGGCGCTGACGGCACCGGCGGCCTACCAGTTGATCGACCGTGCCCTGACCGAATTTGCCACCAGCCGCCCACGGTCCAAGCATATTTCTGTTCCCATTCACTTGCTGGAGGCAGAGGCCGCCCCCGCGCACGCCCTTGCCGTCACCTCGTCCTTGCCGGCGGTGCCCTCTGCGCAGATCGACCTTCTGGCGCAAAAGCTGGCCGCAGCGCAAAAGCCGCTGTTCATCTTTGGTGGTGGTGCCGTTGGCGTTCAGAACGTTGACGCCCTGCTGGCCCGCTGGCAGGCAGCGAGCCTGACGACTTATGCCGGACGTGGCATCGTCTCGCCCGGAGCGCCGCTGCATTTCGGGGCCTATCTCGCGCGGGAAAGCAGCGTGGATGTGATCGCGCAGGCGGATCTTGTGATCGCCGTCGGGACCGAACTGGCAGAGGTGGACCTCTGGCGCGATCATCTGGGCCATTCAGGCGAACTCGTGCGCGTTGATATTGATCCGTCGGTTCTGGCGGACCCGCAATCGGCACCCTTTGCCATCCTTGGTGATGCGGTACAGGTAATGGCCGCGCTTGACGCTGCCTTGCCGGACGAACGCACAGCAGCGGGTTGGAATGTGGCCGAAGTGGCAGGCTGGCGCAAACGCTGGCGGTCAGAAGTGGATATGGAACGTCCGGGCATCCTTGCCGTGGTGGACGCGGTCAAGGCTGCGACGCCCGAAGGCACGATGGTCTACTCTGACATGACCCAATTTGCCTATGCCGCGACAGAGGTCTGGGAGATGGACCGCCCCGGATATTGGCATCATCCTTACGGGTTCGGCACGCTTGGCTACGCAACACCTGCTGCGATTGGTGGTGCCATTGGCCGCCCCGGACTGCCGACCATGGCGATCATCGGGGATTATGGCTTTCAGTACACGGTGCAGGAACTGGGGGCTGCTGTAGAGCTGGGGCTGCCCTTGCCGATCATCCTGTGGGACAATGGCAAACTGGGCGAAATCGAAGACAGCATGACCCGCGCGCAGATCGCGCCAAACGCGGTCATCGCCCATAATCCCGATTTTTGCAAACTGGCCGAAGCCTACGGAGCCTATGCCGCGGCACCGAAATCGCTGGAGGAGTTGCCAGAGGTCCTGGCGCAAGCCTTCAAGGCCGACCGCCCGACGTTGATCTATCTGACGCCCCAGACCGCAGTCTGATCAAGGGCGCTGCCCGAGGCGGTTCAAACGACTGACCCCGGTCCCCCGTTAAACGGGGGATCGGGGTTTTCTTTATTCCCAACAGCTGACCAGTACGGTCATGCCCTTAGCTTTTTCACGCAGGTCCTGCGGCTTGATCGTGGTGCTGCTGGCCGTGGTATCCACGGTGACACCGGCCTTTTGCGCGAGTTCTGCGATGACCTTGGATTCAACCGCAAACGCGACATCTTCGGGCAATTCGCGTGCGCCATTGGCACGGGGCAGCAACATGCCCAAGACCCGCCCGTCACGATCCAGAATCGGGCCACCCGCGTCACCGCTGCGGGCTTCTAGCGCGAGGCGGGCGATGTTCTCTTCGCCTTGCAGCCCACGCACATCGGCCAGCGTGCCATAGGTCACGGTTGCAGAACCAAGCACGCCTTCATAGGGGAAACCCGCAACCGCGATTTCGGACTGCAAACGGGGGGGCACGGTGTTGAACGCCGCCACATCCAATGGCGAAAGCGCTGCGCGGGGTTTCAGCAGGCTGATCCCGCTGGCCGCATCGTCAACAACCACATCAAGCTCTGTCTCGTCGTCCAGCGTCAGCCGACCGCAGCTTTGCACCGCCTCGGATGTGGTGGCAACAGTACCGCGCCCATCAATGAAGAAGCCCGAGCGCGAGATTTTCGGCGACCGGATTTGCAGACCCGACACCAGATCGACAGCCTGACGGTCGCCCCCCCCCGCTGCGGCATCCAGCGTACCGGGCAGGCGGGTAAAGGATTTCGTCATCTCGGCAATCACGCGGCGGCGGCGGTCTTCGTCCCCGGCGGGCCAGATGAGGGTGAAGCCCTTGATCTCGCCATTCTGCAGCGACACCTGCGTCTGGCTGACGATGCGGCCGTTCTCGCCGATCAGCTCGAAACTGTCGGACTTCCGCTCGCGCGGGCCTTCTTCGGGGACGATTTCAAGGGTCTGCATGATGTCATACAGACCGAAAAGCGTATCCTGATCGCCCGCCTGACTGATCAGCAGAACCCGCGCGTCGATGTCACCGGTGCCATTGTAATGGGCGAAGGGGGGCTCGAACCGGTCAAACCCCACGATCTTGGTCGGCATCACCATCTCGATCCCGGCGTCAGCGTTGCGCACGACCTGCAGACCCAGACCTTCGAGCACGGCGTTATATTGTTTCAGAAGGGCGGCGCGTTGCAGCGTTGTCAGCACACCGGTGGCGTCATAGCCGTTGGCCCCTTGCCAATCGGCCATGGACCCCCGCGTACCCCGCCCGAAGGCTCCGTCGATAGAGGCATTGTAAAACCCGGCCCACTTCAGTGCGACCTGCAACTGTTCGCGCGCCGCGCGGTCAAGCTCCCGTTCGCTGGCGCGCGCTTCGGCCAGGGTTTCGTCACGTGGTGGTTCTGGCAGGACGGGGACTTGCGTGGTTTCTGCCTCTGCGGTGGCGGTGTTCTCTTGCTCCAGCGCTTCGCTGGCGGGGGGCAGGGTGGTTTGCGTGATCTCACTGTCTGTCTGAGTATCGGTGGGGGATGCAGGGTCAACCGGTGCGATCAGCGGAATGTTCAGGACGTTCGCGCCCACGGGCCAGAACTGCTGCTGGAAACGTTCAGAAAGCTGGATAAAGCTGTCGCGCGGAATCACCCCGTCCCGGCGGTAGCGGCGCAACAACAGCTCTGCGTCATCACGGCGATAGGGACCGACCGCGATTCCATACCAGCTGCCGCCCAAGGCAAAGCCGTTCACATCCTCAAGATTGGCGCTATAGGCACGTGCGCGATCTGTCGCCGCGGCCAGATTAGGCTGGGCTTCGACCTGTATCCAAACCACATCATCGGCAGACTGTGCAAAGGCAAACGGGGCAATAAACAAGGCGGCGATCAGGGCCGCAAACAGTCGCGTCATAGGTATGGGTGCTCTCAAGGATTTAAACTTGCAGTAGATAAGCAGGAACCTGTGCAAAATACCATGCTTGAGACAGCGCAAATCATCACAAAGCTGCCAATTGACCCTACCGCGACAGCACCTTAGGAAAGGCGCGCAGCAGCAAAGGCAAAATCTTATGTCCGACCCGGTCCAGCGCCCCCGTTCATTTCAGGAAATCATCCTCGCCCTACAGTCCTATTGGGCGCGTCAGGGCTGTGCGGTCCTGCAGCCCTACGACATGGAAGTCGGTGCGGGTACGTTTCACCCGGCCACGACCCTGCGCGCGCTTGGCACCAACCCTTGGGCCGCCGCCTATGTGCAGCCCTCGCGCCGTCCGACCGACGGGCGTTATGGGGAAAACCCCAACCGTCTGCAGCATTACTACCAGTTTCAGGCGCTGATCAAACCCAGCCCTCCCAACCTGCAAGAGCTCTACCTCGGATCGCTTGAGGCGATCGGGATCGATATGGCGCTGCATGACATCCGCTTTGTCGAGGATGACTGGGAAAGCCCCACTTTGGGCGCATGGGGACTGGGCTGGGAAGTCTGGTGTGACGGCATGGAAGTGTCGCAGTTTACCTATTTCCAGCAGGTCGGCGGCCATGATTGCCACCCTGTATCGGGCGAGCTGACCTACGGGCTC
>NZ_DGMH01000019.1:14818-23709 GCF_002388305.1 Sulfitobacter sp. UBA4523 | reverse complement strand
CGGGCGAGCTGACCTACGGGCTCGAGCGTTTGGCGATGTATGTTCTGGGCGTCGATCACGTGATGGACATGCCCTTTAACAGCCCCGATGCGCCGATCCCGCTGACCTATGGTGACGTATTCAAACAGACCGAGGAAGAATACGCCCGCTGGAACTTTGACGTCGCCAATACCGACGTGCTGCTGGACCACTTTGTCGAGGCAGAGAACGAGTGCAAGGCGATCCTTGCGCAAGACGCCGTGGACCCCAAGACCAGCAAGCGCATCGTGATGGCGCACCCCGCCTATGACCAATGCATCAAGGCGAGCCACATTTTCAACCTGCTGGACGCACGCGGTGTCATCTCGGTGACAGAGCGTCAGGCCTATATCGGGCGGGTACGCACCCTTGCCAAAGCCTGCGCTGACGCCTTTGTTCAGACACGGGCCGGCGGTTGGTCGGAAGGCGCGGCATGAACGGTAAAATTGTAGGAGGCGTCATCTTGGTTGCAGCAGCCATTGCGGGTCTCGCGCTTTATTATCTCCAGGTCTACGGCTATTATCACGAGGCACCGGCACCGGATGAGGGCGTCTCGCTGGTGTCGATCTCGAGCAATGCGTCCGAGCCGATCCTGACCGACAATTTCCGCGCCATCGACGCCGACAGCTCGCCCATCCGCTACCGCGCATGTTTCGACACCTCGCTTAGCCTCGCCATGCTGTCCGAAACCTATGTCGTCAGCGACGAGGTCACGCCGCGCAATGCACCGGGCTGGTTCGACTGTTTCGACGCCAAGGCCATCGCAGAAGAGATCGAGGGAGGCACGGCGCTGACCTTTCTGGGGCAGAAGAACGTGCATTTCGGCGTAGACCGTATCGTTGCGATCACTTCGGACGGGCGCGGCTATGTCTGGCACGAGCTGAACGATTGTGGCGACAAAGCCTATGATGGCACCGTGGTGGGCGAAGCCTGCCCGGAACGCCCCGCCGACTGATCCGACCCGGATCGACCGGCCCTTTGACATAAGCGCTGTTTGCGCGACACATATTTAACCGCACCCAAGCGACACGCGGCCCCGAAAGGTACGAACCCATGCCCGACCTCCTGATAGAGCTTTTCTCGGAAGAAATTCCCGCCCGCATGCAAGCGCGCGCGGCGGATGATCTAAAGAAACTGGTGACGAACGGTCTGGTGGATGCGGGGCTGACCTATGCCTCTGCCGCGGCCTTTTCGACGCCGCGTCGTCTGACCCTGACGATCGAGGGGATGCTGGACGCCAGCCCGTCGCTGGTTGAGGAACGCAAAGGCCCCAAGGCCGACGCGCCGGAAAAAGCCATCGAAGGGTTTCTGCGCGGTGCGGGGCTGACCCGCGACCAGCTGGAAGAGCGCGACACGCCCAAGGGCAAGATCCTGTTTGCCATGATCAACAAGCCGGGCCGCCCCGCAGCCGAGATCGTGGCCGAGGTGCTGGAAACCACCATTCGCAACTTCCCATGGCCCAAATCCATGCGGTGGGGCAGTGGCAGCTTGCGGTGGGTGCGCCCGTTGCATTCGATCCTGTGTATCCTGTCGGCTGAAGATGGCGCGCAGACCGTGCCCTTGACCATCGACGGGATCACCGCAGGCGACACAACGCGCGGGCACCGCTTTCTGGCCCCCTATACAATCACCGTCAGCAGCTTTGACGACTACAGCGCCAAGCTGAAACGCGCCTTTGTCGTGCTCGACCCGGCAGAGCGGCGCGATACGATCTGGAACGACGCGACCAATATGGCCTTTGCCAACGGGCTTGAGGTGGTCGAGGATGCGGGCCTGCTGGCCGAGGTCGCAGGGCTGGTGGAATATCCCGTTGTGCTGATGGGGCAGATTGGCGATGATTTCCTTGGCCTGCCGCCCGAGGTGCTGCAAACCTCGATGAAAGAGCACCAGAAGTTCTTTTCCGTGCGCAACCCCAAGTCGGGCCGCATCGAACGCTTTGTCACCGTCGCCAACCGCACCACGGCCGATGATGGCGCGACCATTCTGGCGGGCAATGAAAAAGTGCTCTCTGCGCGTCTGTCGGACGCTAAATTCTTCTGGGAAAACGATCTGCGCATCGCGCAATCGGAGGCCGGGATGCAGACCTGGGTGGACCGTCTGTCCAACGTGACCTTCCACAACAAGCTGGGCACACAGGCCGAGCTGATCTCGCGCATGGAAGCACTGGCTGGGGAGCTCGCCCCGATGGTCGGGGCCGACGCGGAAGAGACCCGCGCCGCCGCCCGTTTCGCCAAGGCCGATCTGTCGTCCGAAATGGTCTATGAGTTCCCCGAACTTCAGGGGCTTATGGGCAGCTACTATGCCAAAGCCGCCGGCAAGTCCGACGCCATCGCCGCCGCCGCCCAAGACCACTATGCGCCGCTGGGGCCATCCGACGACGTGCCAACCGCGCCCGTGTCCATCGCCGTGGCGCTGGCAGAGAAAATCGACAAGCTGACCGGCTTCTGGGCGATCGACGAAAAACCGACCGGGAGCAAAGACCCGTTCGCGCTGCGTCGCGCGGCCTTGGGCGTTATTCGGATTTTGGTTGAGAATAAAATACACCTTAGCGTAGTAAATCTAGTCTTACGCGCGATGGGCGATCCAGAAGGTGAATTTGCTCCCGAATTAAGGGTAGTTGCTCTAAATACATCGGCGGACGGACGCGCTATCTTCGCCAGTGAAGACGAGGAGAAGGCGGGTGCGATTCCACCTGCGATGATTGAAGCGATCGAGTTTGCTGACGGCATACCGACTTCGGTCCTCTCCTTCCTCCACGACCGCCTCAAGGTTTACCTCAAAGACCAAGGCGTCCGTCATGACATCATCGACGCTTGCATTGCGATGCCGCAGAACGACGACCTGACCCTGCTTGTCAAACGCGCCAAGGCCCTGAGCGAGACGCTGAAAACCGACGACGGGGAAAACCTGATCCAGGGGTTCAAGCGCGCCAACAATATTCTCAGTCAGGCCGAGGATGCGGATGGGGTGGAATACTCCTTTGGCGCGGACATCAAATTTGCCGAGACGGAAGAAGAGCGCGCGCTGTTTGCCGCCCTTGATACCGCAGAGGCGCAGATCAAACCGGCGATGGAGGCACAGGATTTCGGCACGGCCATGTCCGCGATGGCGTCCTTGCGCGGCCCGATTGATGCGTTCTTTGATGCGGTGCAGGTGAACTCTGATAACGCGACGGTCCGGCGCAACCGGTTGAACCTGCTCAGCCGTATCCGCACGATCTGTAGCTCGGTCGCGGATCTGACGAAAATCGACGGGTAACGCAGCAGACCCGACACGTGGGCAAGGCGATCACGCCTTGCCACACCACGGCGAAAGCCTATGCTGCGCAGGAACCAAAAGGTGCCGCAGTGCAGAAAACCGCCATGACAACCCTTGTGACCCAAACCGCCCCCATCGCGAATGATACGCATGGGGGGCGTGCTAAATGTCTGCAACGTCTGGTCCGTCTTGATCTGCCGGTGCCGCGCACCGTGGCGCTGCCCTTTGATGTCGTGCTCGAGATCGCGCAGGGGCAGATCCCCGATCTGCAAGCGGTCGCTGATGAATTCCCCCACGACGCGCTGCTATGCGTGCGCCCCTCTAGCCAGGATCCGGATTGGGGCGGGCCGGGGGCGGTGATGAACATCGGCATGAACGATGACCGCTATGCCGACTATTGCGAACGCATGGGCGAGGGGCCCGCATCGGCGCTTTATACCCGTTTCGTGCAATCCTACGCCGTCAATGTGGCGCGGCTGGACCCCGATATGTTCGACGACGTCGAAGGCGACGGGCGCGAGGCGCTGCTGCAATCCTTACGGGCCTACGAGCTTGAGACCGAAGAAAGCTTCCCCCAGGACCGTGTGACCCAGCTGACCGCCGTGCTCAGTTCCATGGCGCGGGCGTGGGAGGGCACCTCGGCGCGGCTGTTACGCCAGGCCAAGGGGGCGCCTGCAGATGCGGGGCTGGGCCTGATCGTGCAGCAGATGGTTTTCGGTGTGGGCACGGGGATTTGCGGCTCGGGCGTGTTGCAGCTGGTGGACAGCACCACCGGCTTGCCACAGATCACCGGGCGGTACCTGAGCCAGTCGCAGGGGCGCGACGCCTTGCAGGACACCGCCGATGCGCTTTACCTGACGCGCGATCCGCGCGGCCCGTCGCTTGAGGAACACGCCCCCGAAGCTTTCGAGATGCTCAAACAGCACGCGGCGCTGATGCGGGTGCGGCTGCGCGCCGAGATGCAGGTGGAATTCGTCATCTCTGACGGAGAGTTGTTTATCCTTGATGGCGTGCGCGTGTCGCGGTCCTCGCGAGCGGCGGTGCGGATCGCGGTGGCGCTGGCAGACGAAGGGATCATCCCCCGCGAAGAGGCGCTGATGCGTGTCCAGCCCCGCACCCTGACAGAGCTGTTGCACCGGCAGGTTGACCCCCGGGTGAAACGCGATGTGATCGGGCGCGGCATTGCCGCCAGCCCCGGTGCCGCCACCGGCCGGATCGTGTTCAACGCGAACGATGCGCAAGCCAGTGCCGCACGGGGCGAGAAATGTATTCTGGTGCGCCGCGAAACCTCGCCCGAGGATATTCGCGGGATGCACGCCGCCCAAGCCGTGCTGACCGAACGCGGTGGCATCACCAGCCACGCCGCGGTGATCGGGCGGGGCATGGGCTTGCCCTGCGTCGTCGGTGCCTCGTCGATGCGGTTCGATCTGGTGAAGGGGGTGATCACGGCCCCTGACGGGCGGATGTTCAAGGCAGGCGATGAAATCACCCTCGACGGCACCTCGGGAGAGGTGCTGTGCGGGGCCGCGGATATGCTTGAGCCGCTGCTGGACGCGACCTTTCAAAAGCTCATGTCCTGGGCCGAAGACGCTGCCGACATCGGGATACGTGCCAACGCCGACACCCCCGCTGACGCGCAAACCGCGCGCAATTTCGACGCGCAGGGCATCGGGCTGTGCCGGACAGAGCATATGTTCTTTGACCCCAGCCGCCTGACCGTGATGCGCGAGATGATCTTTGCCGATACCAGCGAAGGCCGCCGCGCCGTGCTAGAACGCTTGTTGCCAATGCAACGCGATGATTTCATACAGCTTTTCCGTATCATGCAGGGTCAGCCGGTGTGCATCCGTCTGTTCGATCCGCCCTTGCACGAATTCCTGCCTTCGACCCGCACCGGTCAACGCGATCTGGCCGAGGCGCTGGATTTGCCGCTGTCCAACGTGACCCGCCGGATCGAGGCGATGACCGAATATAACCCGATGCTCGGCCTGCGCGGCGTGCGTCTTGGCGTGACGGTGCCCGAAATCTACGAGATGCAGGCCCGTGCGATCTTTGAGGCCACGATCGAAGCCAGCCGCGATGGCGACCCCGTGGTGCCCGAGATCATGATCCCGCTTGTGTCGGCCAAACGCGAGGTGGAGCTGATCAAGGCCAGCGTCGACAAGATCGCAACGGCGGTGAAATCCGAACGCGGCGCGAGCTTTACCTACCGTTTGGGCGTGATGGTCGAAACGCCCCGTGCCGCCCTGCGCGCCGGAGAGATTTCGCCCCATTGTTCCTTCCTCAGTTTCGGGACAAACGACCTGACGCAGATGACCTATGGGTTGAGCCGAGATGACGCGGGACGGTTCATGTCGACCTACGTGCAGCAGGGCGTTTTCCCCGAAGATCCGTTCCATATGCTGGACCGTGATGGCGTCGGAGAGCTGCTTCAGCTTGGTGCCGCGCGGGGGCGGGAAGCACAACCTGGGATTACCTTGTCGATCTGCGGAGAGCACGGCGGCAACCCCGAATCGATTGCTTTTTGCCGTGCAGCGGGTTTTGACTACGTTTCTTGCTCACCTTTCCGTGTTCCGGTCGCCAGATTGGCGGCGGCTCAACTCGCAATCGCGGACAAGATAGGGTAGTTTTGCGCGGCTGATCGCCTAGATGTTGTTTTTCTGTGCGGGTTCCCGCGCAGGCGGTTTCGGCAGGGTTTACGCTTGGTGCCAGTTTGGGTAGGGGGCGCTGTCCGAAACTACTTGCGAGGCGCTCAATGCGTTCTTTTCAGAAATTCTCGTCCTGCGCCCTGCTGGCGCTGTCTTTGCTTGCTCCTGCCGTGGCGTCCGCCAGCCCGCAACAGGCCAAAGCACTGGCTGACATCGAAGCCAAAGGGCTGCGCTCTGTCGGGTCGGAACGTCTGGAAAGCATGATCGCATCGAACAACGCAAGCGAGGTGGAGTTCACCCGCGCATGGCTGGCCGAACAGCCGAAAGCATCGGGCGGCGAACAATGGCGCTGTCTGGCAGAGGCGCTGTACTTTGAAGCGCGCGGCGAGACGGTCAAGGGCCAGTTCGCGGTGGCCGAAGTGATCATGAACCGTGTGAAATCCGCGCAGTTTCCCGGGTCTTTGTGCAGCGTTATCAATCAGGGAACAGGTCGCAAATACCAGTGCCAGTTCACCTACACCTGCGATGGCAATGCCGAAGTGATCGCCGAACCTCGCGCCTATGCGCAGGTCGGCAAGGTCGCGCGGGCGGTGCTGGACGGCAAGGCACCATCGCTGACAGGGGGGGCGACGTATTATCATACCACCGCCGTAAGCCCTCGTTGGTCGCGCGTCTTTACCCGCACCACCAAGATCGGCGTGCACATGTTCTATCGTGACGGCGTTCAGACCGCGTCGAACTAAGCGGCGCTTCTGTCGTCTTTGATGGCTGGCCAGCCGTGTCTGGCTTTGGTACATCCGCGCAAACGGTCTAGGATCGTTTGCGAGTGAGACAAGCAAAGGCCCAAACCCATGACAAGTGACACGCGGCTTGCCTTTGCGCACCCGTCCGAACGCGCTGCTGCGACGGCGGGGCCTGAACCTCTGGACCGGATTTCCCTGCGCGATCATATCGTTGAGGTCGAGATCGGTGCCTTTCAGGCCGAACGTGGCGTAACGCAGCGCATCTGTTTCAATGTCGTCGTCGAGGTGCAGCCGCTGACCGGCCCCGTGGACGACGATGTGGACCGTATCCTGTCCTACGACCGCGTGACCGAGGCCATCGCCTATGAGCTGTCGGACGAACGGCTGAACCTGCTCGAGACGCTGGCCGAACGGGTCGCGGATCGTATCCTGCTGGAACGGCAGGCGATGCGGGTGTTTGTACGCATCGAAAAGCTGGACCGTGGCCCCGGCGCTTTGGGCGTCGAGATCGTGCGCGCCCGTGATGATACCCCCGACAGTCAGGCCGAGGCGCGCGAGGTGCCGCACCCCGAGCTGGTCTATCTGAGCAATGATGCCATCGCCTCGCCGCATCTGGCGGGGTGGCTGGACCGGTTGCACCAGATGGGGCGGCCCCTGATCCTCTGTGTCGGCGCATCGGACACCGCCGCGCCGCAGGTCGGGCATAAAATGGCGCAGCGCCGCATTGATCTGCTGGCGATTGAACAGAACGCCTGGGTGCTGGCCGCAAAGGATGATCGCTGCGTTGTGGTGGCGACGCGGACAGAGCTGGATTGGGCAATGAAGAACGGTCAGACGAGCGTTTGGGCCCCGTCGAAGATCGTGCTTGATAGCGTGGATACCCCGTCGGCACAGCCGCGCGATGCCGTGGCCTTGGCCGCGTGGTTCGCCGCCAGCTTCGACGCGACAGAGATGCTGGTGATCGGGGCGGACCTGCCGGCTGACGCCTCTGTTCCGCTGCGCGCCGTAGCGGTGGACCAAGGCAGGCTGTGAGACATGACCGATTATTTCCGACCTCTCGTCCAGATCGGCCCCGCGCGGCCTGACACTGCGGTGTCTCTCGCGGGGGGGTGGGGCTGGTTTACCCATGCCGAGGTCTTGTCGCGCAGCGCGCCGCCCCGTGTTGTGCCCGCGGCCGATATCCCGGCAAGCGTGATGGAACGGCTGACTGCGCCCCGTCCCACGATGGCAGGGCTGACGCTGGACCGTCCGCGCATCATGGGCATTCTGAACACGACGCCCGATAGTTTCTCGGACGGGGGGCAGCATAATGCCGTGCCCGATGCGCTGCGCGTCGCACAAGAGATGGTGGCCGCCGGCGCGGATATTCTGGACATTGGCGGCGAGTCCACACGCCCCGGCGCGGATTTTGTGCCCGTCTCCGGAGAGATCACGCGCACCGCTCCCGTCATTGCCGCGTTGCGGGGGGCGGGGCTGCACACGCCGATCTCCATCGATACTCGCAAGGCCGCCGTGGCCGAGGCCGCGGTCAACGCTGGTGCCAATCTGGTAAACGACGTGTCGGGCTTCACCTTTGATCCCGCCCTTGGGCCCCTGTGTCAAAAACTGGCGCTGCCGGTTTGCGTTATGCATGCCCAAGGCGATCCCGCGACCATGCATCTGGACCCACAGTATGATAACGTGCTGCTTGATGTTTTTGACGCGCTGGAGCGGCAGATCAGCATGCTAGAGGCATCAGGCATCCCGCGGGGGGCCATTCTGGCGGACCCGGGTATCGGGTTTGGCAAGACGCAGGATCACAATCTGGTTCTGCTGGCGCGGCTAAGCCTGTTTCACGCTTTGGGGACGCCTATCCTGCTAGGCGTGTCGCGCAAACGGTTCATCGGAACGATCGGCAACGCGCCGCAGGCTCAGGACCGCGCGCCGGGGTCGATCGCCGTGGCGCTTGCAGGATTGGGGCAGGGTGTGCAAATGATCCGTGTGCATGACGTGGACGACACCCGCCAAGCGGTCGCTCTGTGGCATGCCGCATATTTTGGGAGCATTTTATGACAAAATTATTTGGAACAGACGGTATTCGCGGAAAGGCCAATGTGCATCCGATGACAGCCGAGGTCGCCCTGAAAATCGGGGCCGCTGTGGGGCGCTATTTTAGCGCGGGTCGTGACGGTGTGCACCGTGTGGTGATTGGTAAGGACACGCGGTTGTCGGGCTATATGTTCGA
>NZ_DGMH01000019.1:1776-14656 GCF_002388305.1 Sulfitobacter sp. UBA4523 | reverse complement strand
CCTACGCCTGCGGTTGGGCTGCTGACGCGGTCGATGCGGGCTGATCTGGGGGTCATGATCTCGGCCAGCCACAATCCGGCGACAGACAATGGCATCAAGTTCTTCGGCCCCGACGGGTTCAAGCTGAGCGACGCTGTGGAGGCAGAGATCGAGGCGCTGATCGAAGGCGGCGTGGAGTTGAACCCCGCCGACAAGATCGGCCGTGCCAAGCGGATCGATGACGGACGGTTCCGCTATGTCGAGCGGGTGAAGTCATCGTTCCCGCGCCAGATGCGTCTGGACGGGCTGAAGGTCGTGATCGACTGTGCCAATGGGGCCGCACACCGCGTCGCACCCGAAACCCTATGGGAACTGGGGGCCGAGGTGATCGAGATTGGCGTGTCGCCGAACGGTTTCAACATCAACGAGAATTGCGGCTCGACCCACCCCGAACGCGCCGCAGCGGCGGTGGTAGAGCACGGTGCCCACGTGGGCATATGTCTGGATGGCGACGCGGACCGCGTGATCCTGATTGACGAAACCGGCAAGGTCGGTGACGGGGATCAATTCATGGCCCTTATGGCGTCCCGTTGGGCGGCCGAAGACCGGCTGGCCAATGGCGCCTTGGTTGCCACCGTGATGAGCAACCTTGGCCTTGAAAACTTCTTGCAGGGCAAGGGGCTACGGCTTGAGCGGACGTCCGTCGGCGACCGCTATGTGGTCGAGCGGATGCGCGAAGGCGGGTTCAATCTGGGCGGAGAACAATCGGGCCATATCGTCATGACCGACCACGCCACCACGGGTGACGGTCTGATGGCGGGGCTGCAGTTTCTGGCAGAGATGATCCGGTCGGAAAAGACCTCGTCCGAGCTGCTGAATAACTTTGAACCCGTGCCGCAACTGCTTAAGAACGTGAGGTTTTCTGCCGGTCAGGTGCCGTTGGAAGACGCGCAGGTGCAAGGGGCCATCGCACAGGCCGAAGCCGATCTGGCCGGTCAGGGGCGTTTGCTGATCCGCAAATCCGGCACCGAGCCGCTGGTGCGTGTGATGGCAGAACATGAAGACGCGCAGCTGATGGAACGCGCGGTCGATTCCGTCGTGGATGCGGTCACGGCGGCTGTCGCACCTTAAGCTGATCGCAGGGCTGCTGGCGGGGATGTCCTGCGCGGCGGCCCTGCCTTGCCCTCGCGGGACGCGCCGCCTGCGGTGGCTGTGGGATGCCTTCGGCGAGGATTTAGGGCCATTTGGAAGCTAGGCGCGCGTGCGGGTGAACAGCCGGCGGAACGCGCCATATTGGCTGAGCGCGACGCCCGAAAGGATCAGCACCATCGCGTAGAGCAGGGATGGCGGCAGCGGTTCGTTCAGCAAGAGCGCGCCGAGGCAGACGGACCAGACGGGGACTTGGTAGTTCACCAGTGACATAAACACCGGGCCGGCGCTGCGGATCACCAGCACGCGCAGGAAATTCGCGGCGGCGGTGGGGATCAGGCCCAGAAACGCCAGCGCCGCGAAGATGGACGGCGAGGGGCGGGGCGGTAGACCTTCGATGATGATCGCCATGGGAATGGTGATGCAGGTGGCAATGATCAGCAGGATGGTCGCAAGGCCGATCGCGTCCACCGCGGGCAGGCGGCGCATGATGATCGAGCTGGTGGCGTAGCACCCCGCCGCTCCCAGGCAGGCCAGACGTCCTTGGGTTTCAAGCGCGGTGCCGCTGCTCTCAAAGGCTTGCGTGCCGATCAGGATGACAACGCCGACAAAGCCCAGGGCAAAACCGATCACCTTGCGCGGGCTCATCGCTTCGCCCGGAACGAAGAAATGGGCGAGCGGCAGGATGATCAGCGCCGTCGCGGCCATGGTCACCCCTGCGAATCCCGAGGTGACATATTGCTGACCCCATGCGAGCAGGCTGAACGGCACGGCAGAGCTGGCGGCACCGATAAAGATCACGGCCGCGATGTCGCCGCGGGTGGGGGATTGGGTAAAGAGCCGAAACCCGCGCAGAGCCCAGATTACCACCATCACGGTGGCCGCGAACCCGACACGTGTGGCCGCGATCCAGAAGGGTGGCATTTCAGTCAGGGCGATTTCGGTCACCAGAAACGTGCCTCCCCAGATGAAGGCAAGCAGCAGGATCATCAGCCAGCTGGATTTGGTGATCTGGGGCGCGTCCGGCATGACATATCCTGTGGGAAAACTCGGCCCGCCAGATGTGACAGCCGGTTGCGCAAAAGAAAAGGCCCGGTGCAAAACCGGGCCTTTCCACATCGCTGCATCGGCGATCAGTTCTTGGATTTGTCGACCATCTTGCCGGCAGAGATCCAGGGCATCATTTCGCGCAGCTTGCCGCCGACGACTTCGATCTGATGTTCGTCATTGGCGCGACGCGAGGATTTCAGCGTGGGCTGACCGACGGAGTTTTCCAGCATGAAGTCACGCACGAATTTGCCCGACTGGATGTCGCTGAGAACGGCCTTCATGCGCGCTTTGGTCTCGTCGTAGGGCAGGATGCGCGGGCCGGAGACGTATTGGCCGTATTCCGCTGTGTTCGAGATCGAGTAGTCCATGTTGGCGATGCCGCCTTCATAGATCAGGTCAACGATCAGCTTGGTTTCGTGCAGACATTCGAAATAGGCCATTTCGGGCTCGTAGCCGGCTTCGACCAGTGTTTCAAAGCCGCAGCGGATCAGTTCAACGATACCGCCGCACAGAACAGCCTGTTCGCCGAACAGATCGGTTTCACATTCTTCGCGGAAGTTGGTTTCGATGATGCCGGAACGGCCGCCACCGATGGCGGAGCAATAGGACAGGCCGATTTCCAGCGCTTTGCCTGTGGCGTCGGTGTCTACCGCAACCAGGCAAGGCACGCCGCCGCCTTTGGTGTATTCGCCGCGCACAGTGTGGCCCGGGCCTTTGGGGGCCATCATGATCACATCAACGCCGGGTTTGGGTTCGATCAGGCCGAAGTGGACGTTCAACCCGTGGGCGAATGCGATTGCGGCCCCTTCGCGGATGTTGTCGTGCACGTATTTCTTGTAGGTTTCAGCCTGCAGTTCGTCGGGCATGGTGAACATGATCACATCGGCCCAAGCTGCTGCTTCGGCGATTTCCATGACTTTCAGGCCTTCGCCTTCGGCTTTCGCTTTCGAAGCGGAGCCTTCGCGCAGCGCAACGACGAGGTTTTTCGCACCGGAATCACGCAGGTTCAGCGCGTGGGCGTGGCCCTGGGAGCCGTAGCCGAGGATGGCGACTTTCTTGTCCTTGATCAGGTTCACATCGCAGTCACGGTCGTAATAAACGCGCATTGGGGCGTCCTTTCGGGTTCGTTGAAATCTAGGGAGACCATATCGAAGCTGCTGCGAGATGCTATTGCGGAATTGTGAGTTTATTTGGCGAAATGAAGATGGTAATGCGCAGTATACGGTAAAAATGGAAAAATCATGCTTGATGATATGGATCGACGACTTCTGCGCCACTGGCAAGCGGATGCGGGGTTGTCGCCGGCGGAGTTGGCCGACCTTACGGGGCTGACAGCGGGTAAGGTGTCGCGACGGATCGCGCGCATGCAGGAAGCCGGAATTGTGCAGGGGGTGGCGGCTGTCGTCGATTGGGCGGCATTGGGCTACACGGTCGAAGTGTCCTTGCGGATCACCTTGGACAAGACGCAGGGCAATGCCTTTGACCGCTTTCTTGAAGAGGCACGCCAACTGCCTGAGGTGATCGAGCTCCAGACCTTTCTGGGGCGGGTGGATGTGCGCCTATCGGTTATTGCGCGGGATATGGCGCATTATCAGCAGATTTACCGGGAGGGTATTCTGACCTTGCCGCATATTGCCGATATCGAGGCGCTGATGCATGTGGCGCGGATCAAGTCAGATGAGGCGTTGCCGCTATGATCACGCTCGATGAGGTGGACCACCGGCTGATCCGGTCGCTTGCGCGGGATGCCACTCAAAGCGCCGGTGCCCTGGGGCGTCATCTGGGGCTGTCGCAGCCTGCCACTTGGCGTCGGATCAAACGGTTGGAGGAGGCAGGCATCCTGCGCGGCAAGAGGTTGCGCTTGAACCGGGAGGCATTGGGGTTCGGCGTCACCGTCTTTCTCGGCGTCAAGCTTGCGACCAAAGGGCGGGTTAGCCTGGAGGATTTCGAACGCGCCGTCAGTGCCATCCCCGAGGTCCAAACGGTGGAGCATGTTCTGGGGCTATATGACTACCGTTTACGGGTTGTTGCGCGGGATCTGGCGGATTTCGAACGGGTGCTGCGGCGGCGGATCATGACCCTGCCGGGGGCGGGGGCCGTCGAGGCAAATGTGCTTCTAAGCGAGGAACGACTGACCGGACCATTGGGCCTGTGACTTTACCACGCGAGCGGCTATGTTCGCGCGAAACCATCAGGAGGATATCATGCCCGCTTTGCTAAATTCAGTTGACCCGGAAGGGCTTGAAGAGTTTTCGGTCGTGTTCACCGACCGGTCCTTGAACCATATGAGCGCCGTGTTCCAGGAGGTCATGCGCGACATCAGCACTTTGCTCAAGGACGTATACAAGGCCGATGCCGTGGCTGTCGTCCCCGGGGGCGGCACCTACGGGATGGAGGCGGTCGCCCGTCAGTTCGCAAGGGGGGCCGAGGTGCTGGTCGTGCGCAACGGCTGGTTTTCCTATCGGTGGAGCCAGATCATCGAGAGCGGCGATCTGACCGGCAATGCTACCGTCATGAAGGCGCAGATGCAGGGCAACAGCACGCCCGCGCCCTTTGCCCCGAGCCCGATTGATGACGTCGTCAAGGCCATCGAGACGCATAAGCCGCAGGTGGTTTTCGCACCTCATGTGGAGACCAGTGCGGGGGTGATCCTGCCCGATGACTATATCAAGCAGATGGCAGAAGCGGCCCATGCCGTCGGCGCGCTGGTGGTGCTGGATTGCATCGCGTCGGGCTGCGCATGGGTGGATATGAAGGCGCTTGGCGTCGACGTATTGCTCTCTGCGCCGCAAAAAGGCTGGAGCGCTTCGCCCTCTGCCGGGCTAGTCATGATGTCGGACCGCGCTGTTGCACGCATGGGAGAGACGACATCGGACAGTTTTGCCATCGATCTGGCCAAGTGGCATAGCATTATGAAAGCCTATGAAAATGGTGGCCACGCCTATCACGCGACCATGCCGACCGATGCGCTACGTCAATTCCGCGATACCATGCTTGAGACGAAATCCTACGGCTTTGACCGTTTGAAAGAGGCGCAGTGGCGTCTGGGGGATTCCGTGCGCAAGATGCTGGCGGAGAGGGGCGTTACTTCTGTCGCGGCGGAAGGTTTTGGCGCGCCGGGGGTGGTGGTGAGCTATACTGCGGATCCCTCCGTGCAAAACGGCAAGGCCTTTGCTGCCGAAGGGATGCAGATCGCTGCTGGCGTGCCCTTGATGTGTGACGAGCCGGAGGATTTCCAGACCTTCCGTCTGGGACTGTTCGGGTTGGATAAGCTTTACGACGTGGATGCCACGCTGGCGCGGTTGGCCGCCGTGGTCGATAAGGTACTGTAAATAAAGGCGCGCGGCAGGTCAGCCCTGCCGCATGCCCAAGCCCATCTCCATCAACATGCGCCGTACGGGGGGCAGGGCGTATAGCGCGCTGAGCCCTTTGGCACGCGCATCGCGGGCCAGCGGCGTTGTCGCCTGACTGGCGCGGTTCAAGAGGTCGATGCCGCGCAAGCGCAGTTGAATGTCGCCAAAACGCGCCTTGTGGTAGGCGTCCAGCATCTGCTGGCTGCCCAGATCAGCGCCGTGCTTTTGTGCCAGTTCCAGCAACGTTGCGATGTCTTGCAGCGACATGTTCAACCCCTGCGCGCCGATGGGGGGCATCACATGGGCGGCTTCTGCAATCAGGGCGACGCGTTCGGCCGAGAGGCGCGCGGCATGTTGGCTGATGATCGGCCAGATCGCCCGTTCGGAGGCCAGCGTCAACGGGCCGAGCACATGGGCACTGCGGTCGGTCGCGGCTTGAGAAAACGCATCTGCGTCAAGCGCCATCCGCGCAAGGCAGGACGCGCCGTCATCCATCCACACCACGGCAGAGCAGGGCAGACCGTCGCGATCGGGCAGGGGTACAAGGGTGAAGGGGCCCCCGCTGCGGTGCACCTCGGTCGATACGTTTTCATGGGGGATCGGGTGTGTCACGGCGAAAGCAAGCGCCTTTTGGCCATAGCTTTGGCGGGTCACCTCAATGCCGGCGGCGTCGCGCATGGGGCTGTCGCGCCCGTCTGCGGCAATCACGAGCTTTGTCGAAATTTTCGTGCCATCGCTGAGGCTTACGCGTGCGCCGGTGGTGCGGGTGAACAAGCTGGTGGTTGCAGTGCCGGGGCGGAAATCCACGTTCGGCAAAGCCTCTAGCCGCTCCAGAAGCGCGCGCCTTAGCAGCCAGTTCGGGAAGTTCCAGCCGAACGGTTGGTCCGAGATATCGGCAGCATCAAAAGCGCGGCTGGTCACCAGTGCATCGCCGTCACCGCCCGCATCCACAATACGCATCACCTGCAACGGTGCCGCGTGTTCTTCCAGATGGGCCCAGATGCCCGCTGCCTCAAGCACGCGGCGCGCCGGCTGCAGCATCGCGGTAGAGCGCATGTCGGCCCCTTTCGCCGCACCATCGGTGACGGGGGGCGTGGGGTCGACGCAGACCACGTTGAAACCCGCGGTGCCGAAAGCCGCTGCCGCCGTCAAACCGGCAATGCCGCCGCCCGAAATCAAGATATCACATGCCATAGTCATGCCCGTCAGTTAGCCCGTGATCTGTGCAAGAAAAGCCGAAAGATCATCGGTGTGGAAATGGATGTGCGGTGCGGGGGCGGGGTGCTCGGCCACATGGACGGTGCCCATCCCCATGTCATGCGGGGCGATCAGGTTGCGTGGGTCGTCCTCAAACATCACGGCGGTGGTTGGGGTCAATGCGTCGGCGGCAAATATCAGGTCGTAGGCCGCGCGTTCGGGTTTGGGTAAAAATGACGCGTGTTCAACGCCGTAGATGGCATCGAACAGGCCCGACAGCCCCCGTGCGGCAATGACTTTTTCGGCGTAGGGGGCAGTGCCGTTGGTATAGATGATCCGGCGCCCCGGCAGGGCGGCGATCCGCTCGGCAAGCAGGGGATCCGGGATCAGCGCGTCAAAGGAGATCTCGTGCACCTCGTGCAGATAGGGGCCGGGATCAAGGTCGTGTTCGCGCATCAGCCCGGCCAGCGTGGTGCCGTAGGTGTGCCAATAATGTCTGCGCAGATAATCCGCGCGCTGCTCATCGACGTTCAAGGCGGTCATCACCCAGTGCGTCATCCGCTGTTCAATCTGGTCGAACAGGCGGGCGGATGGCGGGTATAATGTGTTATCAAGGTCAAAGACCCAAGTATTCACATGAGAAAAAGAGGTGTGTGGCATGGGGACTTGCTACGCTGACCAGATGATCTGCGCAAGATCACGGGGTTGCGCAATTGGACGCGGGGGCTAAGGTGCCGGAGCCTTTTGAAAGAGAACCAATGACGACGCCACGCTCCGGACCCACAGACGCCTATTCCATGATCCTGGACGCGATTGACGTGGGCACCTATCGCCCCGGTGATCGGTTGGTGGAAAGCGAATTGGCCGAACGCTTCGGTGTCTCAAGAACGCCGGTTCGTGAAGCATTGCAACGGCTTGAGACGCAATCCTTGCTCGCGCGGGACGGGCGGAGCCTGATCGTAGCATCCTTGGACCACAATCAGGTGGCCGAACTTTACGTCGTACGCGGCGAGTTGGAGGGGTTGGCCGCGCGGCTTGCCGCCCGTCACGCCACCGCTGAAGAAGTCCGTGTATTGCGCGAAATGGTCGAGGAAGACGACGCTTTTCGCGACAATCCAGCGGCGCTGGCGCGTGCGAACCGCCGATTCCACAAACAAATTCATCTCGCGTCCCACAACCGGTATCTGGTGCAGCAACTTGATCTGGTGCACCGGTCCATGGCGCTGATGGCGACATCGTCACTGGCCGTGGATGGGCGCGGTGCGATCGCGCAGGATGAACATGACCGCATTGTTCAGATGATCGAACAGCGTGACGAAGATGGTGCGGATGAAGCATTGCGTACGCATATTTCTGTCGCCTTCATGACGCGGCTCAAGCAAGAAGCGGCGCAGCGCAAAGACGAAGGCTAGGGTGGACGAAGTGGTGACGCCGTAGAACCAATGGGGCTGGATCTATGTGGTACGCCATGTTCGGTCTTGTCCCAATAGAACGGCGTGACCACGAATTCGTATAGCGCCTTATAGGCCGCGAAAGAGCCGAGTATAAAGTAAAATGGCAGGGTGATTGCCCAGGGTATAAGGTGGCGATGCTGCGGACCCGAAACCGCAGTCATCGCGACAGATATATTGAGGATTTCCGCGAAGAGGAAATATCCGAAAAGCCCGTAGAACACATCAGCGCCCAGTGTTGTTTGGACAGGATGTGCTGCGCCGAACAGCGGTAGGCAGAAAGACCAGAGCAGGGGGGCAAAGATAAACTGACAGAAGGTCGCGAGGAACAATACCTGCACGCCCATAAACCGAATGATCCCGACATCACGGATCAGCCGGAGGGGGGCACGGCTGTGCACGACCCATGTGATCAAGAAGCCTTTCAGCCATCGTGACCTTTGTTTGATCCACGGCCACGCACGAAAATTGGCCTCTTCGTAAGTGACAGTCGGCAGCAGGTCGGTTTTATACCCATGCCGTGCGAGGCGGACGCCAAGATCTGCATCTTCGGTGACGTTATGGGCGTCCCAGCCCTGCAGTTTCTCCAAAACGGCGCGGCGGAAAAATAATGTGGTGCCCCCAAGGGGAATGATCAGCCCCAGATGCGCGACACCGGGTAGGATCACGCGCCACCAGGTAGCATATTCCAGTGTGAAACAGCGCGAGATCCAGTTGGTGCGCGCATTGTAAAAATCCAGAACGCCTTGCACACAAGCGACGTTTTTGTGTGCCTTATCAAAGTGTTGTAAAACGCGATTGATCTGGTCTGCCTCCGGCGCGTCCTCGGCATCCCACACGCCGATAATATTGCCGCTGCAAAATTCCAGCGCGTAGTTCAGGGCACGGGGTTTGGTGCGCAGTTTGCCTGCTTGGGGCACTTCGACCACGTCGAACCAGAAGGGCAGTTCGGTTCGTGCGATGGTGTCGCGGGTCATTTGATCGCCTTCCTCCAGCACCAGCACGATCTGCAGCAGCGCCTTGGGATAGCTGAGCTGCGATAGGCGTGCGATCAAGGCGCTGGCAATCTCCTCCTCATGCAGAAGAGGGACGAGAACCGATACCTTTGGCCATCGTGTCGGAGGCGATGGCGCGGCGGGGTCTGAAGGTAGTGGTGTGTTCCCCCACAGGCAGCGCGCCAGAAAGGCCGACAATCGTAGCGTCATGATCATAGTACTGCAGAACAATGCCCATAGAACAAACGCCGTAAACGTCACCGCGGGGAGCAATGCAAACACCACACTCGCGACAAAAATGACACCGGCAGCCCAAATACGCCGACGCGGACCGGCAACCCGCCATGTTCGGCAGCTTTCATGAGGGGGCACACGCTCCGCCGCGCGATTGGCCAGCTCGGTCCCGTAAAGTGCGGTGATCTGACGGTTGATCTGCGCGGGTTCTGCCAGCACCGGTACGATGTCCAGATCGCTGTTGCCGAAGGCGTCGCGGGTAAGGGTATGAAGGGTATCCGGCCGGCTGGTCGCGACAAACAGCGTTTGTCCCATCCGCCGCCACGGCACAATCTTATGGTGCAAGCTGGCTTCGGCAGACAGATGGCGCGCAAGCACCGGTTTGGGCGGGTCTGCGTCAAGGTCGACCTGCTGGATCTGATGTTGCAGCGCCAGTGCTTTGGTTACCTCACTGCGCGAGACAAGCCCTTGAGCCACAAGGATTTCCCCAAGCGGTGCATCCAGATCGCGCTGCGCTTCAAGCGCGTGGACCAGATCGGCCTGATCGATCAACCCTGCGTCGACCAATATGCGCCCCAAGGGACGATAGCGCCCGCGCACACGCGCGGGACTGGGTGCTTTCAGCTCTAATCCAAGGTTGCTCAACGGGCGAATCCCTTCCTGTCGGAATAGGACCACCTTGGGAGAGATGACTTAATGGGACGTTAATTGCGGATGAAGAGAACGCCCGCAATTGTCAGGTTTAGCTGGCCCGCTCTGCCATCGCCGCGGCAAAGCGTTCAAACAGATAGAAACTGTCTTGCGGGCCGGGGCTCGCTTCGGGATGGTGCTGAACGGACCAGACGGGCCGCCCCTCCATCCGGATGCCGCAGTTGGAGCCGTCAAACAGCGACTGATGCGTTTCAACGACACCGCTTGGCAGGCTTTGCGCATCGACGGCAAACCCATGGTTCATCGAGGTGATTTCGACCTTGCCGGTATCAATGTCCTTAACGGGGTGGTTCGCACCGTGGTGACCGTGACCCATTTTGACCGTCTGCCCCCCAAGAGCCAGCGCAAGCATCTGGTGGCCAAGGCAAATGCCGAAAACCGGAAGCTCTGTCTTTTCGATGACATCCTTGATCATCGGCACGGCATACACGCCGGTCGCCGCCGGATCGCCGGGGCCGTTTGACAGGAAAACACCGTCAGGATTATGCGCCATCACATCTTCATACGTGGCAGAGGCGGGCAGCACCGTGACGTCGCAGCCGGCCGAGGCAAGGCAGCGCAGGATGTTGCGCTTGGCACCGTAGTCGATCGCGACCACTTTATGAGGTGCGTTTTCCTGCGCAGTATAGCCGTCGGGCCAAGCCCACCGCATTTCATTCCAGCGGTAGGATTGTTTGCAGCTGACATCTTTCGCCAGATCCATGCCTTCTAGGCCCGCGAAACCGCGTGCTGCAGCGACCAGCGCTTCGACGTCGAAAACGCCGTCAGGATTATGCGCCAATGCCGCGTGAGGGGCCCCTTGCTGCCGGATGGCGCGGGTCAGGCGGCGTGTATCAATACCACCAATCGCGATGCGTCCGCGCGAAGCCAGCCATTCGGACAACGGCTGGACCGAACGCCAGTTGCTCGGGTCGGTGGGCATCCATTTGACAACCATCCCCGCTGCGACCGGATCGCCGGTTTCGTCATCTTCGGGGTTGGTGCCGGTGTTGCCGATGTGGGGGAAGGTAAAGGTCACGATCTGCCCCGCGTAGGACGGGTCGGTCATGATTTCCTGATAGCCCGTCATCGCTGTATTAAAGCAAAGCTCGGCCACGGTCTCTCCCGTTGCGCCAAAGCCCATGCCGTAGAAAATCGATCCGTCCGCTAGCGCCAGGCAGGCAGTCGGACGAGGTGATGTGGTCGCGGTCATGTCGGGGGCCTCCAGCGGCAGGTATATGGAGCTAAACGGTGGCAACCTAAAGCCGCAGTTCGTCGGGGTCAATAGCAGGTTTAAAATGAAATATCGTTGATATTCAATGGGTTGTGCGAGACTTGTGGCATTGCCTGCGCCGCGCAATATCTCTATGTTGCACGGCTTAATACCCCCTAGGGTCAAAAGGACGATGGTAATGGTACTGCGCACTCGCATCTCGGATGCACTGAAACAGGCAATGAAAGACAAGGCGGCGGACCGGCTGTCGACCCTGCGGCTGATCAATGCGGCGATCAAGGATAAGGACATCGCGGCGCGCGCCGATGAGGGCGACACGGGTGTTGGCGATGCCGAAGTGCTCGCGATTTTAGGTAAAATGGCGAAACAACGTATGGAATCCGTACGCGCCTATGAAGAGGGCGGGCGGCTTGATCTTGCGGATCGCGAGCGCGAAGAGATTGCCGTGATCGAAGAGTTTCTGCCCCGTCAGCTGACCGAAGAAGAAACCGCTAAGGCCGTCGATGCCGCCATTGCCGAAGTGGGTGCGACATCGATCCGTGACATGGGCAAGGTGATCGGCCTGCTTAAAGGTAAGTACACGGGGCAGATGGATTTTGGCGCGGTTGGCCCCAAAGTGAAAGAGCGGCTGAGCTAAGGCTCAGCGCATCAGCGAACGGTTCAGCTCGTCATAAAGGGCGATCCTTTCTTCTTCGCTCAGGAAGGTCCCGATTTCGACCTCGCGGCCCATGCCGCGCAGGGTCACGTAATGGGGTACGGGGCCGTCTTTTTCATATTTCGTCACGACGGCCCAATGCCGGTTGCACTGCCATTCCTTGACCTCTCCGCGCGCGGTGCGATGGGATAAATGTGCTGTATTGTGGTTGAGCGTAAACACTTCTTCAATCTGTCTGGCCTTATGGTTGCGCTGTAGCGCCCAATACATCGCCGCGACGGCGGCCAGCATGAAAGGAAGAAGCCCCCACAGCAGAACAGTCCCCAACAGTGGCAGAACGGGGATCAGAATTAGGACAAACGTGACAAGGATAAAACTTGCGAATCCCTTTGCCGGCAGGGATTGGTGCGGCCGCAGGCAAAGAACCTGCGTCGAGGCGTCGGGTCGTGTTTTCCATTCATAGGGCATGGGGGATGTCCATCTGTCGTACCAAGCCTGAACGTAGCAGCAGAACGGGCCTGATCAATGCGGCAGAATGCATCCGGCCCCAAGTGTCAGGGCCGATGATTTTTCTAGGGGGTCGTGCGCGGTTCAATCAAATCCCAGCGATGGCCGAAAACGTCGCGGAACACGGCGACAGTGCCATAGGGCTCATGGCGGGGGGCTTCTTCGAATGTCACGCCCCCAGCCAAAAGTCGGGCATGGTCGCGGGCAAAATCGTCGGTCTCTAGAAACAACCAGACACGCCCCGCACCTTGGTTCCCAATCGCGGCACGTTGAACATCGTCGCCCGGTTCGGCGAGGATAAAGCCGGTGCCGCCACCCGAAGGGGTGACGCGCACCCAGCGTTTATGCCCCTGGTCCTCGTCCTGTGTCAGCTCGAACCCCATCGT
>NZ_DGMH01000019.1:392-1585 GCF_002388305.1 Sulfitobacter sp. UBA4523 | reverse complement strand
ACCGCTTTGACCACAGCATCGCGGTCCGCGTGGATACCGGTTTCCATTTTCATCGCCTCGATGGTCAGAAGCAGGTCGCCGGATTTGACCTTTTGACCCACCGTCGCCCCGACCGAGGCAACAACCCCCGGCATCGGCGCTCCGATGTGATTGACGTTGCCGATCTCGGCCTTGGGACGCTGTGCAGTCGTCGCTTTGACCATCCGGTTGGGCACGCGCACCACGCGCGGCTGGCCATTCAGTTCAAAAAAGACTTTAACGTCGCCGTCTTCATTGGTCTCGCTCAGGGCTTGCAGACGAATTTCCAGCGTCTTGCCCGGGTCGATTTCCGCGGTGATCTCTTCGCCCGGCTCCATCCCGTAGAAAAAGGTGCGGGTCGGCAATACGCGGACAGGGCCATAGGTCCGGTGACGCCCCATGTAATCTAGAAAAACCTTGGGGTACATGAGGTACCCCGACAGGTCATCGTCTTCAACCTGAGCCCCTTCCAGAAGGTCGCGCAGTTCCTTGCGTGTCGCTTCAAGATCGGCAGGGGGCAGATGGGCACCGGGGCGTTCCGTGTTCGGTTTTTCGCCTTTCAGGATTTTGTCGACAATCGCGTCAGGGAACCCGCCCGGAGGCTGGCCCAGATTGCCGCGCATCATGTCGATCACGCTGTCAGGAAAGGACATTTCCGCCTTCGGGTCTTCGACCTGCGCGCGGGTTAACCCTTGGGATACCATCATCAGAGCCATGTCGCCGACCACTTTGGACGACGGCGTCACCTTGACGATATCACCAAACATCTGGTTCACCTCGGCATAGGTCTTGGCGACCTCGGGCCAACGATCATCCAGCCCCATCGACGCGGCCTGCGCCTTGAGGTTGGTGAACTGCCCGCCGGGCATCTCGTGCAGATAGACTTCGGAGGAAGGGGCCTGCATGCCGGTCTCGAACGCGGCATATTCGCCACGCACTTCTTCCCAGTAGTTAGAGATTTCGCGCACCGCGTCCATCGACAGGCCCGTGTCGCGATCCGTGTGTTTCAGCGCTTCGACCACGGACCCGAGCGTCGCCTGAGACGTGTTGCCCGATAGCGCGTCCATGGCGCAATCTACCGCGTCCACGCCCGCCTCGGAGGCTGCCATGATCGTCGCGGTCGCCGTGCCTGCGGTGTCATGCGTGTGGAAATGGATTGGCAGGCCGACTTCGGA
>NZ_DGMH01000019.1:0-264 GCF_002388305.1 Sulfitobacter sp. UBA4523 | reverse complement strand
TGGCAGGCCGACTTCGGATTTCAGCGCTTTAATCAATACTTTGGCAGCATTCGGCTTGAGCACGCCGGCCATGTCTTTCAGGCCCAGAACGTGGGCTCCGGCCGCTTTTAGTTCCTTGCCCATAGCAACATAATATTTCAGGTCGTATTTCGATCGGTCCGGATCAAAAATGTCACCGGTATAGCAAACGGTACCTTCGCAAATCTTACCGTTCTCAATCACCGCATCCATCGCGACACGCATGTTTTCAACCCAGTTCAGGCT
>NZ_DGMH01000049.1:58121-58294 GCF_002388305.1 Sulfitobacter sp. UBA4523 | reverse complement strand
GAGACCTTCTGGGCCTATATCCCTCACTTCGTCCATTCGCCCTTTTATGTCTATGCCTACGCCTTCGGCGACGGCTTGGTAAACGCGCTGTACGCGGTCTACGAAGAAGGCGAGCCGGGTTTTGAGGACAAGTATTTCGATATGCTGAAAGCGGGCGGATCGAAGCACCACAA
>NZ_DGMH01000049.1:57750-57906 GCF_002388305.1 Sulfitobacter sp. UBA4523 | reverse complement strand
CACCACAAGGAGCTTCTGGCCCCCTTCGGGCTTGATGCCTCTGACCCCGCGTTCTGGGATAAGGGCCTGTCAATGATTTCGGGCTTCATTGATGAGCTGGAAGCGATGGAGGATTGATCCGGCGTGAAGGCGTAAGAGTTTAATGCCTTCGGCGAG
>NZ_DGMH01000049.1:51027-57604 GCF_002388305.1 Sulfitobacter sp. UBA4523 | reverse complement strand
AAGAGTTTAATGCCTTCGGCGAGGATTTAAGACCATTTGGAAATCGAGCGGGGCGGTGCAGATGCAGCGCCCCGTTCTGTTTTTGGCTATTTCAGCTGGCTGTCTTTGCTGCCGCGCCGGTTGATGCCACCGCGGGCCTGCGCCAGACCGTCCCGTTCGCGCACGCAATCAATGCAGAGCTTTACGCCCGGCAAGGCTTGCCGGCGCGCCTCGGGGATCGGCTCTTCGCATTCGGCGCAATGGGTGCGGCTTTCGCCCTGAGGAGCCTTGCGCGCCTTGAGGCGGGCCAGTTCATCGTTGATCGACGCTTCGATCTGTTCACTGACAGCGCCGTCTTTCGCCCATCCTCCGGCCATGATCATCCCCCTTGAGTGTTACCCCTTATAGGTAGGTCGCAAGTGCCAAGGCTCAACCCCCGGCGGCAAAGGCCATATCCGTCATGCGTTGCGTGCCGCGGCTGAATTCAAGCGGACAGGGATAGGCCGTGCCCTCGGTCACTGACGCGCCAAAGTTTTCGACCTGCTGCACATAGTGGTTCACGCCGGGAAAGCGTTCGACGGTGGTGCTGTTCTGTGTGGTCTCGAGATACAGCTCGGCTTGGGAATAGACCGTCGGGTTGAACGGGCAGGTCAGACGCAGGATACCTTTTTCGCCGTGAATAACGACCTGCTGAAACGGGAACATACGCATGGACACGGTTGCGGATAGGTCAAACCCGTCGAAGCGGGCCGCGACCTGCGCGAAGACATCGACATCGTTTTCATAGTCGATCTTGGCATGGGGGATCGCGGTCGGCTCTTGCCCCGTGACGAAACGGGTGCAGCCGAAGGCATAGGTGCCAATGTCCGGCAGCACGCCCCCACCGGCCTTGGGGTCGTTGCGGATGTTGCCGGTATCGTCGTTGAAGAACGAGAAGTTGACCGCCACGTGGCGCAGCCGCCCCAGGCTGCCCGATTGCACGATCTCTCGGGCGCGTATCCATTGGGGGTGATGGACGATCATAAAGGCTTCGGCCGCCAGCAGGCCCGTGGAATCGCGTGCGGAGATCAGCTGCTCATAGTCTTGCGCCTGCATCGCCATCGGCTTTTCACATAAGACATGTTTGCCCGCCTTCAGCGCCTTGAGCGTCCATTCCACATGCAAATGGTTGGGCAGCGGGATATAGACCGCGTCGATATCTGGATCGGCAAGCAGCGTCTCGTAGCTGCTGTGCGTTGCAAGCTGCGGGGCAAAGGCCTGAAAGTGCGCGGCTTTGTCAGGGTGAGATGTGGCGAGGGCAACCAGTTCGGCCCCTTTCGCCGCGTGGATGGCCGGGGCCATCTGTTCTTGTGCGAATTGGGCAGCCCCGAGGATGCCCCAGCGTAGCGTTTTCATCGTGATCCCCTGATGTTTGGTGTCGTGCGACTGTAGGGGGAGCCGCAGCAGATCATCAAGGGGCGCATAAAAAATCCCCGCAAAGCGACGCGCCTTGCGGGGATCAATATTCAAAACCGTGGCTGGCGATCAGGCGTTGCCCATCAGACCTTTTTCACGGGCCAGATCACGCATGCGTTTTTGCAGTTTTTCAAAGGCACGCACCTCGATCTGGCGGATACGCTCGCGGCTGACGTCATACTGGCTGCTCAGATCTTCGAGCGTGACCGTTTGGTCCGACAAGCGACGTTGGGTCAGGATGTCTTTCTCGCGGTCATTGAGAACATCCAGCGCCTCTGCCAGCATCTCGCGGCGGGTTTCCAACTCGTCCCGTTCCTCGTAGTCGGTGGCCTGGTCGGCGTCTTCGTCTTCCAGCCAGTCCTGCCACTGCATCGTCCCCTCGCCTTCGGAGCCGACCGTGGCGTTCAAGGACGCATCACCGCCCGACATACGGCGGTTCATAGAGATGACTTCGGTTTCGGTCACACCAAGGTCCGTCGCGATACGTTTGACGTTATCGGGGTGCAGATCGCCTTCTTCCAGCGCGCCAATACGGTTCTTGGCCTTGCGCAGATTGAAGAACAATTTCTTCTGGCCCGAGGTCGTGCCCAGTTTCACCAGCGACCAGGACCGCAGGATATATTCCTGGATCGAGGCGCGGATCCACCACATGGCGTAGGTCGCCAGACGGAAGCCTTTTTCGGGGTCGAAGCGTTTGACCGCCTGCATCAGGCCGACGTTGGCTTCTGAAATCACCTCTGCCTGCGGCAGACCGTAGCCGCGGTAGCCCATTGCGATCTTGGCCGCCAAACGCAGGTGCGAGGTGACCATGCGATGCGCGGCTTCGGTGTCTTGTTCTTCGACCCACCGTTTGGCGAGCATGTATTCTTCTTCCGGCTCCAACAGGGGAAACTTGCGGATTTCCTGCATATAGCGGTTCAATCCGCCTTCCGGTGTTGGCGCTGGCAGATTTGCGTAATTAGCCATCTTTGTCCCTTTCCCCAATTTCCGGGGCCCATGTTATTTGGATTAACATAGATATGGAGAGGGCCCCGCTCCGTTTCAAGTGTCCAGCCTAACGCATGGGACGGTGAATTGGGCCCAATAATCCCTAAAAAACCGTTTTACTACAGGTCGATCACACAACTGTGCACTAGGGCAGGTCGTAGCCTAAGGCCCCGAGCAGGTCGGTCATATCGCCGGGCAGCGGCGCTTCGAAGCGAACGTAGTCGCCCGTGACCGGATGATCGAACCCCAGTACCGCCGCATGCAGGGCCTGGCGCGGAAAGCTGCGCACCGCTTCGGCGGCGGCGTCCGAGACCGCGCCCTTTGCGAGCTTGCGTTTGCCACCGTAGGTCGGATCGCCCACCAATGCGTGACCGGCATGGGCCATATGCACCCTGATCTGATGGGTACGGCCGGTTTCAAGCCAGCATTCCATCAGCGCCAGAACTTCTGGATTGCCAAGCCGCGCAACGGTGCGCGCACGGGTCACGGCGTGGCGGCCGCCCTGAAAGAACACGGCCTGACGCTGGCGGTCGGTACGGTGACGCGCCAGCTGCGTGGTGAGCTTAAGGATATTGCCCGGCTCGAAGCTGGCCCCCTTCACCCCCCGCAGGCGCGGATCGTTGGCATCCGGCACGCCGTAGACCAAGGCCTGATAATAGCGTTCAACGGTGTGTTTCTCGAACTGTTTGGCCAGCCCGTGGTGGGCTGCGTCAGACTTGGCGACAACCAGCAGACCCGAGGTATCCTTGTCGATCCGGTGCACGATGCCCGGACGTTTCATGCCGCCCACCCCCGACAGGTCATCGCCGCAATGCGCCAGCAGCGCATTGACCAACGTCCCCGACGGGCTGCCCGGCGCGGGGTGAACCACCATGCCTGCGGGCTTGTTGATCACGATCAGATCCGCGTCTTCAAAGACGACCTCCAACGGGATTTCCTCGGCGAGGATATGACTGTCTTCGGCCTCTTCCACATCGACGGTGATCTGCTGCCCCGCTTCGGCACGGCTGCGCGGGTCGGTTACCACTGCCCCGTCGACACGCACGGCCCCTTGTTCCAGCAAACGCCCCAGCCGTGTGCGCGACAGGTTCGCATCCTCTGGCACATCGCGCGCAAGCGCTTTATCAAGGCGAGGTGGCGGGCTGTCCGCGATGGTAAACGTAATTTGACGGTGCGACATGACTGATCCTTCCGAGCCCCCGAACATCAAATTCCTGCGGCGGCTGGTGACGGTGCTGACCGCCACAATGATTTTCGGCCTTCTAGTCGTGATCGGGCTACTTGTCATCCGCTTCTCGAACAAGAGCCCCGATTTACCGGCCTCTATCACCCTGCCCGATGGCGAAAAAGCGGTGACCTTCACCCAAGGCCCCGACTGGTATGCTGTGGTGACACAAGAAGATATGATTCTGATCTTTGACCGGATGACAGGCGAGCTGCGTCAGAGCGTTACGATCGAGTAACGCGCCCAGCCTATGCGCCACAGTGCCGAGGCACGGCGCACGAAAACATCACGCCCATCAGACATGTGGTCTTTTTTCGGGGGGGGGGAGTGGTACCACCTCCTGGTCTCGAACCAGGGACCTCCTGATCCACAATCAGGCGCTCTAACCAACTGAGCTAAGGCGGCACTGAGGTCGATCTAGCGTTCATGAAAAAGGAATGCAAGCACATATCCGTCGCAAACTTCGATTTGTCCTGCCGCAGGTGAGAATGGCAAAACTTGCCATTTCCAGCGCCGCAGGGTACGGGACCTGACACAGTTTCGGAGAAACCTCATGGGCATCGACACAGAACGCGACATTGAAGCCAACCTGCAAATCGGGCCAACCGATAAGGGCATGGTCCGGCTGTTCATCGAAGCGGAAGGCGGGATCGAGATCCCGATGGATTTCACCACGGATGAAGCCGTTGAAATCGCGGAAGAGATCATGGCCGCAGCCCATCGTGCGGGCAAAGCTGGCAAGAACAAGCGATAAGGCACCTTGCCCGGTCGGGATGGGGGCCAGCCCCCGCCGCGCCTTTGCGCGGCACCCCCGGGATATTTTCCATTTGGAATACTGATGTACCCTAGCCCCACTGCGGCATGGCATGCGGGTCGCGCAACATATGCAGCCTGCGTGCGGCATGGGTGGCAAAGAGATAGGTCATCTTTTTGCGGCGCGCGGCGGCCAGTCGGGTTTCCGGCCCCATACGCACGAGCTCTGCCCCGTAGCTGTCGCCGATAAACAGGCCGGTGTCCTCGGGCAGCAGGTCGACGTCGAAATCCGCATCCACCGCCCAAAAGAACCTGTCGGCCCATTCGAGATACCCGTCCCATTTGCTGTCGGACATGAAATCGGCGCGGCTGGATTTGCATTCGACAATCCAGATCTCCCCCTTGGGGCCAAGCGCCATCACATCCACCCGCAGGCCGCGCGTGGGCACCAGTTCCTCAACGCTCGCGAAACCGAGTGCGGCAAGCTGGCGGGTCACACCACGGGCAATCAACTGTCCGGGCTGCAAGGTTGGGGCGGTCATCAGGTCGGTCTGGGTCATGGGGGCAATATGAACAATTCATGAACATCAGGCAAGCGCTTGGTAATCCGCAGCGCGCAACCTATCTAGTTCAAAAGAAAACAGGGTGGGCATATGGCGCGCGACGGCGATAACTCGACACATCAACAGCGCGGCATCCGATATGCCCGCGAACTCGAAGGGCATCTGGGCTGGCTCGATACGTTTTCGGGCACAGCGCTTGGGGTGCTGGCGGTGGCGTCGGGCATCTACACCTATCTTGGGGTGTCGTCCTTGCTGGATGACAACGGGGCGATGTCGGCCTTTGCCGCGATCGCCTATTCCGCTGCTGTGTCCGTGGGCATCTTTGTGTTCTGGTCCTATATGCTGCGCCTGTTTCCAGCGGTGCGCAGCGCCCGTGCGCGGGTTGGGCTGTTGGGGGCCATGTCGCTGGGAAGCGTCGCGATCATCGCCATGTCGAGCTGGCTGAACGCCGCCGCCCTTGCCGGATCTGCAGCGGTGGAACAGCATCTGGCCGAGACCGTGCAGGATTACCAAGGCTCGTTGGAGCGCGCGCATGAGATCACCCTTTCCGCCCAAGGCTTGGAGCGGGACGTTGCCCGTGTCCGTCAAAGCTTCGAGGATCTGAGCGAACAGGAGGCCACGGGCGGGCTGTCTGGCTTGGCAGGGCGTGGTGCCGTGTTCCGCGTGCTGCGACAGAAATCGGCAGAGCTGTCGGGGCTGGAGGCGCAGATCGCCACCCAGACCCCGCTGGTCAATGACGCTTTTGTCGAGGGCAACCAGATCCTCAGCCGGATGCGCGCGCTGACGGTCGAACCCGGTCCGGTGGAAGCGCGATCAGTCGAATTTTCCGAACAGGCGGTACGGCTTGCCGGGTTGATCACGCGCTTGCGGCAACTGTCAGTCGCCCCGCTGGTCGAACGCGCCGCGCAGGATCTATCGGCCTCTGTCGTGCTGCCCGAATTGGATGGCAGCAGTGTCGAGGTGCGGGGCAATCAGGCCTCGACCATCAGTGCCGTGCTTGAGGTCCTGGCCCAACGTGCCGCCACACTGGAGCGTGCTGCCCAAGACGTGCTGGCCATGGCCCCGCCAACAGAGACGACCTACACCCCGATTTCCAGCGCCGATGCGGTGATCAAATACGCGCGCAACTTCGTGCCCTCCTGGGCCGGCGCGATTGCCATTGATCTGTTGCCCGCCGTGTTGGTCTTCATTCTCGCCATCACCCAAGGGGCGATCCGCGAGGGCCGCGAGGGCAGCGCGATCGAGGAAACACTCACCCTTGCCGAATTGCGGGCCGCGGTGCTGGCGATGCGTGACATGGATGCGGCGATGAAGGGCACATCTGTCGATGAAAACGCGTGGGAAGACCGCGATGACACTGCGCCCCATGACATCGTGACCGAAAACCCTGCCCTTAGCACGCCTTCGAAAACCACATGAAACTGCGACGTGATCCTTCCAAACGCCCACCCGTGGCACGGGTTCTCGGCGGCGTTCTGATCTTTCAGCTGGGGTTGGCGGGGCTGCTTTTTTGGGGCGATCTGGACGAGGGGCTGCGCCTGCCCGGCTTTGGCCCGCGTGCCCCGGGGCTGACCGAACCCACGCGCCCCGGCGACCAAACCCGCCGGTTTCAACT
>NZ_DGMH01000049.1:28268-50839 GCF_002388305.1 Sulfitobacter sp. UBA4523 | reverse complement strand
AAACCCGCCGGTTTCAACCCGACCGCGCCCGCCCCGGCGGCCGCCCCATGCCGGACACGCCCCTGCCCGAACGGCTGACCCTGACCGTGGTCGAAGGCGGCGCGCGCGTGCTGCTGGAAGGGGGCATCATGGCGGGTGATGCCGAACGCATCGAGAAACAGATCACCGCGCTTGATCCCCAACCCGAGGGCGTGATCCTGAATTCGCCCGGTGGGTCGGTCAGCGACGCGCTGCGTCTGGGGCGGTATCTGCGGGATGCTGAGCTCACGACCGCCTTGCGCAGTGGCGACATCTGCTATTCCGCCTGCCCCTATCTATTGGCCGCGGGCACCAGCCGCGACGTGCCAGAGGATGCCTCTGTCGGGGTGCACCAGCATTTTTTCGGTGAAAGCACCCTGCTGCCCGCCTTTGTCGCGGTGGAGGACATCCAGCGCGGCCAAGGCGAGGTCATGACCTATCTGGATCAGATGGGCATTGACCCGCTGGTCATGCAGCACGCGTTGGTCACGCCGCCCGATGAAATCTATCTGCTGCTGCCCGAAGAGCTGACCCGCTACCGCTTTGTCGAAAACACCGAGCCAAGCTAGAATACCCCTTGTCGCAGGCAATGGTCGCGCCTACTTAACGGGGGTGACGGGTTCTGCCCTGTTTGTAAAAGTTACATTCCAGTGGCCTTAAGCAAATCCGAGGGAGCTGGCTCTGTTCGAGCCCTGGTTCGTTTATCTGGCGCCCACCTGTACATACAGGTCCTCGGGAATATAGAACAGAACGGCAGCGGTGGTCCCGTCACACTTTCCCGACAATATCAGCCCGAAAATATCAGGTCTTTCGCTGGTCCGTCGCTGTCGACCAAAGACGATGATCTGAGCCTTTTCGGCTCAGAACTCTTCCGGACGGGCTTCGCGGGCCATATGATCCAGAACGGCGTTCACGAACTTCGGCTCGTCGCCCCCCTCAAAGAAGGCACGGGCCACGTCGACATATTCGTTGATCACAACCCGCGGCGGCGTTTCCTGTGCGCGCAGCTCGGCACCGGCGGCGCGGAACAAGGCACGCAAAGTAGGGTCGATCCGCGCGATGGCCCATTTAGCCACCAGCGCACGGTCGGTCATCTGGTCAATCGCGGCCTGATAATTCACCGCCGTCTCAAGCAGGTCTGCAAAATGCCGGATGTCACCATCGATCATTTCCTGACCGTCGTAACTGGCGCCAAAGCGGTGCTCAAGGAACTCCTTGCGCACGGTGTCAAAGCTTTGCGAGGAATGCTCCATCTGGAACAGGGCCTGCACGGCATAAAGCCGCGAAGCTGATTTCATCTTGCGTTTTTGATTGCCCGAAAGGCCGGCGGAGGATGTCATGCTGTCTTGGGTCCGTCATTGTCGCCCGCCATCAGATATTCATCCGAGCGCGGCTTGAAACCGATGTCTTTGCGAATGTCGCCCCACTTACGGCTCAGCGCGATCAGATGCAAGGCCGCAGCTGCCGCACCGCCCCCCTTGTTTTGCCCCTCCGGATCGGCGCGCACGGCGGCCTGTTCGTGGTTCTCGACGGTCAGGATACCGTTGCCGATACAGATGCCCTGCAACCCCATCAGCTGCAAGGCGCGGCTGCTGTCGTTGCACACGGTCTCGTAATGAGTCGTCTCGCCGCGGATGACACAGCCAAGTGCTACGTAGCCGTCAAAATTGCTCTTGCGGTCAGAGATGCCGATGGCGGTCGGGATTTCCAGCGCGCCGGGCATTTCCACCACGTCCCATTCAGCCCCGGCGGCCTCGAGCTCTGCCTTGGCACCTTTCAGCAAGCCCTCGGCGATGTCCGAGTAATAGGGCGAAATGACGATCAGAACCTTAACCGGCGTGTCAAAGCGCGGTGTGGTCAGCGTCGTATGATTTCCAGCAGCCATTGCATTTACTCCTGCGTGATGGGGCGCGTGCCCACGATGCTAAGGTCATAGGCGTCCAGCCCCAGATAGCGCGTATCGGGGTTATCCGTCAGCAAGATCAGCTTGTGCAACCCAAGGCTCGCCATGATCTGCGACCCAAGACCGGTGCGTTTGACGGTACGGGGGCGATCATCCTCTTCGTCCTCGAAACGCAACCGCGGGTCGGGATCGCGGAACAACAGCACCGCGCCACGGCCTTCGTCCGCGATGATCTGCATCGCGCGTGGCAATTCGTCGGCGGGGCTTGGCCCGAGGCCGAGGATATCCTCAAGCGCGTTGATCGCATGGGTGCGGACCAGAACCGGAGCCTCTGTGGCAATATCGCCCTTGGACAGGACCACATGATCGGTGCCGCTGATCTCGTCGGTGAAAATCTGCATCTTCCAATCGCCCCCATAGGCAGAGGTCACGGTGCGGCTGTCGCGCTCCACCAGCAGGTTGTCATGCTTGTGGCGATAGGCGATCAGATCGCTGATCGTGCCGATCTTCATGTCGTGCTGCTGACAGAATGCAACCAGATCCGGCAGACGGGCCATGGTCCCGTCTTCCTTCATGATCTCGCAGATCACACCCGACGGATGCAGCCCCGCAAGACGCGAGATATCGACGGCAGCCTCGGTGTGGCCCGCGCGGACCAGGACACCGCCATCGCGTGCGCGCAGCGGAAACACATGCCCCGGCGTGGCGATATCCACCGCGCCTTTATCCTCGTCGATGGCGACCTTGACGGTCAGCGCACGGTCGGCGGCGGAAATACCGGTGGTCACCCCCTCGCGTGCTTCGATCGATACGGTAAAGGCTGTTTCATGGCGGGCAGAGTTATTCACCGCCATCATCGGCAGACCCAGCGTGTTGACCCGTTCCTCGGTCATCGGCAGGCAGATCAGCCCGCGCCCGTGGGTGGCCATAAAGTTGATCGCATCCGCATCCGCGAACTGCGCGGGGATTACCAGATCGCCTTCGTTCTCGCGGTCTTCGTGATCGACCAGCACGAACATGCGACCCTGACGGGCCTCTTCGATGATCTCTTCGATGGGCGCGATGGCATCCGCCAATTCAGCCTCGACCGGTCCGGGCGTTTCAAATTGCATGGGGTCACCTCACTCTTTGCTGCTCTGGCACATACCCCACCCCACGCGCCTTTGCCAGAGCAGGGCCGCCCCCCTCCCTGCTTCATTTTGCCAAATAAACTCAATTCCGCACCGTCATCCCGTGCGGCGGTCCGCGTTAAGCCCCAAAATAGCGCGCGGCCTCCACATAGCCCGCCGCCTTGCTTGCAGTGGCCCAGTCCCGTTCCAATCCGGTGTCGCCGATGATCAGCACCTGATCGCCGACCAGTTTGCGCCCTTGAACCACCTGCCCCAGATGATCGCGCATCGCGCTCCAGCTGTCGGTGAACTTGGGGGCCTCGGCCACATGGTCCAGCACGGGATTCGCCTGCGCCACACTGTCGGGCCGCAGCGGGCGATGTACCAGCGCCAGCTTTTGGGCGCGCTGCACCTTGTCCAGCACCTCGGCCTCGCGCAGGGGGATATGCGGTGCCCCCGCACGGACCACCCGCAGCGCATTGGACGAGAACAGCAGCGCCAGAATATCGCGCCCCGTAGCCTGACGGATCGCGGCATAGGCCTTGTAGTCCAACCCCAGCTCGCGGGCGCGCGCCACGCGCATCTTGACCACCATCAGCGGGATCGCGGAAGGCATCGCCGCCTCGCGGGCCTTTTGCCACTGGAAAGCGCGCCATTTCTGGCCGCGCTCAAGGCTGGGGCCCTGATTATGTCCGATCCCCGCGATCATGACATTTCTGCCAGCCGCGCAACATAGCGGGCCAATGTGTCGATCTCTAGGTTGATGCGGTCCCCGACAGCGACATCACCCCATGTGGTCACCTCTTTGGTGTGGGGGATAAAGTTGATGCCGAAATCGCAGCCGTCGACCTCGTTCACGGTCAGCGAGGTGCCGTTCAGCGCGACAGAGCCTTTGGGGGCAATGAAACGCGCCAGGTCTTCGGGCGCGCGCAGGGTCACGCGGGTGCTGTCGCCCTCGTCGCGCAGCGCCACCACTTCGGCCACGCCATCGACATGGCCCGACACGATGTGCCCGCCCAATTCGTCCCCGACCTTCAGCGCGCGTTCAAGGTTCAGACGGCGTCCGACCTCCCATGCGCCAAGGTTGGTCTTGTCCACGGTCTCGGCGCTGATCTGCACCTCGTACCAATCGGCCCCCAGATCCACCACGGTCAGGCACACGCCATCACTGGCGATAGAGGCCCCCATGTCGATGCCGCTGGTATCATAGCCCGTTTCGATCCGCGCGCGCAGGTCGCCTTGCTGTTCAAGCTTGGTGATCTTTCCGATGTCCGTGATAATGCCTGTAAACATGCGCCTGCCTCTTCTATACTGGTCGCTACCGAAGTAGACCTCTGCCCGCAGCATGACAAGTCCACAGACACGCCACATTTTCGCCGGTATCCGGTGTTTGTCTGCCCGATGACCAAGATAAACCGAAAGTAACCGATGAACGCCGCAGCACCCCGTGAACGGGTCTTTCTTTTCCTGCAAGGGCCGCATGGCCCCTTCTTCAACCGTCTGGGCAAGATGCTCCGTCTGGCGGGGGCGCAGGTCTGGCGTGTGGGGTTCAACGCAGGCGATCGGGCCTTCTGGTTCCACCCGCGCAGCTATATCCCGTTTCGCGGAACAGCTGACACGTGGAAAGACATCTTTGTTGCGCTGCTCGCCGACAAGGGTGTCACAGATATCGTGCTTTATGGCGACACCCGCCCGATCCACGCCCAAGCCGTGGCCGAGGCCAAGGCCCGCGGGCTGACCGTGCATGTCTTTGAAGAAGGCTACATGCGCCCCTATTGGGTCACCTATGAACGCGGCGGGTCCAACGGCAATTCACGGCTGATGGACATGTCCATCGAACAGATGCAGGCCGCATTGGCCAATTCGGATATGGAGGCCCCCCTCCCCCCCGGTCATTGGGGTGATATGCGCCAGCATGTGTTTTATGGTGCGCTCTATCACTGGTTTGTGCTCTTCCGGAACGGCGACTACCGTAACTTCCGCCCGCACCGCAGCTTGCCGGTGACCAAGGAGTTCAAGCTGTACCTCAAGCGGCTGCTGCTGATGCCCGCGCTGGCGCTGGACCGGCTGATCGCAACGCTGCGTATCCGGCTCGGCGGCTTCCCCTACCATCTGGCGCTGCTGCAACTAGAGCACGACAGCTCGTTCCAGGAACACTCCCCCTTCGAGACGATGACCGATTTCCTGACCGTGGTGCTGGAAGGTTTCGCCAAGGGCGCGCCGCGCCACCATCATCTTGTCGTGAAGGCCCATCCTCTGGAAGACGGCCGCGCGCCGCTGCGCCGCGTGGTCAAACAGGTGGCGCGGGATTTGGGTGTCGCGGACCGGGTGCATTTCGTGCGCGGCGGCAAGCTGGCGCAGTTGCTCAACGATGCCCGCACCGCCGTTACCGTGAACTCCACCGCCGGTCAGCAGGTGCTGTGGCGCGGAATTCCGCTCAAGGTGTTTGGCAGTGCCGTCTATGCGAAACCCGAATTCGTCTCGGACCAGCCGCTGGCGCAATTCTTTGCCGCCGCCTCGCGCCCCGATAACAAGGCCTACAAGGATTATCGCCGGTATTTGCTGGAAACCTCGCAGGTGCCGGGCGGATTTTATGCGGCGCGCGCGCGCACGCAGTTGATGCGGCAAGTGGTCGATATGATGCTTGCCCCCGAAGACCCGTACGACGCGCTAGAGCTGGGAACCGCGGCACCAAGGCAACAGTTGCGGGCCGTCACCTGAGCGTTTTTCGCCCAGACAGTAGCTTTTCGATCCAATCTGCGCTAAGCCGATGATAATTACGCCGAAAAAATCGGCGAATTCGAGGCAGAACAAGAACAGGTCGAGGAGACCGGGCAGTGAAATCCGTACCCTTCCGGTGGGCGCGTCCCATCGCATTACTTGCGGCTATGGCCGTGGTATCTTCATGTGGCCTTCCGCAGGTTGGCCCGAATAAACGTCAGATCTTTGCCGGATCGGTCCAGAAGGAAGGCGACGCATTTGTTGTCGCCGTCAACGACCGTGTGACCCGCGCCACCGCCGTCGCCCCCGCGCTTGGCTTTAGCCCGGGGTTCATCAACGCCGGTCAACTTGGGTCGGATACGATCAACCCCGGTGATACGCTGGGGCTGACGATCTGGGAAAACGTCGATGATGGCTTGCTGGCCGCCCAAGGGGCCAACGCCACCGTGCTGGAAGAAGTGCAGGTCGACGGCTCGGGGTTCATCTTTGTGCCGTATGCGGGCCGGATCAAGGCCGCTGGCAATTCCCCCGAAGCGATCCGCCGCATCATCACCAACAAACTGTCCGAACAAACGCCGGACCCGCAGGTTCAGGTGCGCCGTCTGGCCGGTGACGGGGCGACCGTGTCGCTTGTCGGCTCTGTCGGTGCGCAGGGTGTCTATGCGATTGAACGACCGACGCGCACGCTTGCCACCATGCTGGCGCGGGCCGGTGGTGTGACCATCACCCCCCAGATCGCGCAGGTCACCGTGCTGCGTGGCAATCAGCGGGGCAAAATCTGGCTTGAAGATCTTTACAGCCACCCAGAGCTCGACATCGCCCTGCGCGGCGGGGATCGCATCCTGATCGAGGAAGACACACGGTCCTTCGTGGCCCTTGGTGCCACCGGCGCGCAGCAGAAAGTCCCGTTCGAGACCAAGAACCTGTCGGCGCTTGAAGGCATCGCACAGGTGGGCGGCCTGAACGCGGGCACCGCTGACCCGACAGGTGTTTTCGTCTTCCGCAACGAACCCGAAGCGGTCGTGGCACAGGTTCTGGGCCGCAATGACCTGCAAGGCGCACAGCGCATGGTCTATGTGCTTGACCTGACCAAGCCCAACGGCATGTTCATGGCCCGCGATTTCGTGATCCGTGATGGCGATACACTCTACGTCACCGAAGCCCCCTTCACCCAATGGAGCAAGGTCATCTCCTCGATCACGGGGTCGGCCAGCTCGGTCAACAACCTGTCGTCGCTCGCGTCGAGCAACTGATCTGGACCGATGGCTTTAGGGCCTGAAATATACGACCCACCCGCCGCCGGTTCCCCACGGGACCGGCGGCTTTTTGTGTTTAACGGAGGTTTCATCACCAACCGACGGGTGCGGCGCATCTTGCAGCTGTCGGGCTATAGCCTGCATCTGGGCATGCCGCGCGACGGGGATGCCATCGCTGTCTGGGGCAATGCGGGCACCGCGCATCGTGGGCTGGCCGTCGCATCCAAAAAAGGGCTGCCCGTTGTCCTCGTCGAAGACGCAATGCTGCGGTCGCTGTTTCCCGGTCGCGCAGGCGAGCCGCCGCTGGGTCTGCTGGTCGATCACAAGGGGCTGCACTTCGACCCGGCACAGCCCTCCGAGCTTGAAAACATCCTGACCAGCCACCCGCTGGATGACACGGCTTTGCTGGACCGTGCGCGCGGTGCCATCCACCGCATCACCGAGGCGCATCTGACCAAATACAGCGGGTTAGACACCGCGCACCCCGCGCCGGATCCCGGCTATGTGTTGGTGATCGACCAGACCTTGGGTGATGCGTCGGTCGCGGCCTCGGGCGCGGACCGGTCGCGGTTCCTTGAGATGCTGGTCTTTGCCCAGCAAGAGAACCCCGGCGCGCGGATCATCATCAAGACCCATCCGGAAACCGCAAAGGGCTTTCGCAGCGGTCATTTCGGGCCTGAAGACGCCAACGACCGCATCACCCTGATGACCGCCCCCATCAGCCCCTGGACCCTGTTTGAAGGGGCCGTACGTGTCTATACCGTGTCGTCACAGATGGGGTTCGAGGCGATCTTTGCAGGCCACAAGCCCCGGGTCTTCGGGCAGCCCTTCTATGCGGGATGGGGCCTGACCGAAGATGAATTCCCCGTGCAGCGGCGGCAACGTGTGCTGACCCGTGCGCAACTTTTTGCAGGAGCGATGATCCTTTATCCAAAATGGTACGATCCGCACCGTGACTGCCTGTGTGATCTGGAAACCGTGATAGAGGCGATGGCCGCGCAGACCCGGGCCTGGCGCGAAGACCACCGGGGCTGGGTCGCCTCTGACATGCGCCTGTGGAAACGTCAGCCCTTGCAGCGTTTCTTTGGCCGCTGGGCGCCGGTGACCTACCAGAATGACCCGAAGGCCGCCCGCGCCACAGGCAAGCCCTGGATGGTCTGGGCATCGAAAGCGACGCAGGCCCATGCCGGCGCCCTGCGGGTCGAGGACGGTTTCCTGCGCTCGCGCGGATTGGGGGCCGATCTGGTGCCGCCCCTGTCGCTGGTCTGCGATGATCTGGGTATCTACTATGACCCGCGCAGCCCCAGCCGGCTGGAACAGCTGATCACGTCACGCGCCAAAATGCGCCCCGACCAGTCGCGCCGCGCAGCACGGTTGATTGCGGCTCTGCGTGACGCGGGGCTGAGCAAGTATAACCTTGGCGGCGGTGGCGATCTGGACGCCCTGCCCGCCGGACGGCGCATTCTGGTACCGGGTCAGGTGGAGGACGACGCGTCTATCCGTGCGGGCACCGATGCGGTATCCACCAATCTAGCGCTGCTACACGCCGCGCGCGCCGCGCATCCCGACGCCGTGATCCTGTACAAGCCCCATCCCGATGTAGAGGCCGGGCTGCGCCGCGGCGCGATTGACGCAGGCGGGCTGGCGGACCGAGTGCTGACCGATGCCGACCCCATCGCCCTGCTGGCGCATGTAGATGAGGTTTGGACCATGACATCGCTGCTGGGGTTCGAGGCCCTGCTGCGCGGCGTTAAGGTGGTGACCTTAGGTGCCCCCTTCTACGCGGGCTGGGGGCTGACGGAAGATCGCGGCGATATCCCGGCGCGGCGAAGGGCAGAGGTGAGCATCGAAGGTTTGGCCCATGCCGCCCTGATCGATTATCCGCGCTACTTTGATCCGCGCAGCGGCACCGCCTGCCCGGTCGAGGTCGTGGTAGAGCGGTTGGCCTCGGGCGATCTGCCGCGGCGCGGGGTGGCGAACCGGGTGCTGGCGAAGCTGCAGGGGGTGTTTGCCACACAGGCGCATTTGTGGCGGCGGCGATAGCACAGCGGGGCCAGCCCATGTGCAGATCAGAGGCGGGGGCCAGCCCCCGCGCCCCCGGGATTTTAAGCCATTTGGAAGGGGTTAGGCGGGCGTGTTGCCGCGAGCCCAGATGTGGAGGAGGTCGGGGCCGATGCGCGAGGTTTCGGTCAGGGTGAAGCGCGGGGCCTGTGCCAGACGTGGAAGCTGCAGCGGCGCGATGGCGGGCAAGCCGTCCGCGCCAAGGGCCAGACCCGCCGTAAACCCGACGAGTTGATCCACGAGATTCTCCTTTAGCAGCGTCGCAGCCAGTCCGCCGCCGCCCTCGCAGAAGATGCGTGTCAGACCGTGGCGTCCAAGCTGCTGGAGCATGTCATCGGCGTCGATCTGGCCCATCTTTGGTGCGCAAGAGATCAGCGTCGCGCCAAGGCTTTCCCACGTCCCGATCAGCTCTGCCGGGGCCTTGGGGCCGTGGCAAAGGATCAGGGGGATGTCATTGGCGGTTCTGGCGAGCGTGCCATTCAGGGGGATGTCCAGCCCGTTCGACACAGCGATCCGTGTCGGCTGGCGCGTGGTGCCAAGGTCGCGCACGGTCAGGCTGGGGTCATCCTGCCGCGCCGTGCCACCGCCCACCATGACCGCGTCATGGCGGCTGCGCATGGCATGGACCACGCGGCGGGCGGGCGGGGCAGTGATCCACTGACTTTCGCCCGACGCGGTGGCAATGCGACCGTCAAAGCTGCTCGCGAGCTTGAGCGTCACCATCGGGCGGCCTTCGTCGACACGCAGGAAAAAGCCCAGATGATCCGCGCGGGCTTCATCTTCGAGCACGCCCACGTCAACGATAATGCCCGCAGCACGGAGGATCGCAATGCCCTTGCCGCTGACGCGTGGATCACTGTCGGTGCAGGCGATCACCACGCGCGCAGGCTTGGCGGCGACAAGCGCATCGGCGCAGGGCGGCGTCTTGCCGGTATGGGCGCAGGGTTCGAGGGTGACATAGACCGTCGCCCCCTGTGCCGCGGGTCCGGCCTGACGCAGCGCTTGGGGTTCCGCATGGGGCCTGCCGCCCGGCTGGGTCCAGCCGCGCCCGACAATGCGGCCGTGCTGCACGATGACGCAGCCCACGGCGGGATTGGGCCAGACAGCCCCCTGCCCGCGCCGGCCCAGCGACAAGGCCAGCGCCATAAAGCGCGCGTCGTCAGTCATGCTTATTCGTCCGCAGGGGTGTCGGGCCGCAGTTCCTGCACGAATTTATCGAAATCATCTGCCGCCTGAAAGTTCTTGTAGACGCTGGCAAAGCGGACGTAGGCGACGGTGTCGATGCGGGCCAGCGCCTCCATCACGATCTCGCCGATCTGTTTCGATCCGACATCGGTTTCGCCCATGCTTTCCAAACGGCGCACGATGCCGCTGATCATCTGATCGATCCGTTCGGGATCAATCGGGCGTTTCTGCATCGAGATCCGGATAGAGCGTTCCAGCTTGTCACGGTCGAAATCCTCGCGCTTGCCCGAGGTTTTGACGACAACCAGATCGCGCAGCTGTACCCGTTCATAGGTGGTAAACCGGCCCCCGCAGGCGGGACAGAAACGGCGACGGCGGATCGAAACGTGATCCTCGGCCGGGCGGCTGTCTTTAACTTGGGTGTCGATATTTCCGCAAAACGGGCAGCGCATAGCCGGTCCCCTTATCTTAAACCTGCTCAATAGGGGGTGAAACACCCCCATTCCCCAAAACTATAGGACCAACGCGAGGTTTTGGGTAGGGGCGAAATGCCCATCTATATGTTGTAGCGAGGAAAACTGCCCTGAACTTTGCCTGATACCATGCGTTGTCCCTGCAAGACGACTGATCTGAAAGGAACTGACTATGACCAAGACGCTTTTCATCACCGGAGCCTCAAGCGGGATCGGCGCAGCCACCGCCCGCGCTGCTGCCAAGGCCGGCTGGAACGTCGGGCTGTTCGCCCGCAGCGAAGACAAGCTGAAAGATCTCGCGCGCGAGATCGGGGATCAGGCGCTGGTGCTGACCGGGGACGCTACGCAATACGACGATCAGGAACAGGCCATGAGCCGCCTTGCGCAGAAGTTCGGGCAAATCGATGCTGTCTTTGCCAATGCAGGACGGGGGACATCGCCGGGCGGCACCGAAAAGGGTGACCCGGACGACTGGAAATCGATGATCGATCTGAACGTGATGGGCGCGCTGTATACGGCCCATGCCGCGATGCCATATCTGCGCAAGACCACGGGGCAGTATGTTGTGACCGGTTCCGCCGCAGGACGCCGCCACATCAAAGGGTCGATCTACGGCGCGACCAAGTTCTTTATCCACGGCTTTGCGGGCAACCTCGCCGACGAAATGGCGGAATGGGGTGGGCGCTGTATGGTTGTCTCCCCCGGGATGGTGGACACGGCGTTCTTTGACGAAGCCAAGCCCGACAAGCTGAAACCAGAAGACGTGGCATCGGCCGTGATGCACGCGCTAGAGGCACCGTCCCACGCAGCCGTGCGCGAGATCCACCTGATGCCGGTGGATTGAGGTCAGGCGAAATGCACCGCGATGCGCCTGCTATGGGGCGCGTCGCGGTGTTCGAACAGATAGATGCCTTGCCATGTGCCCAACACCATGCGGCCTGCAACCACGGGGATGCTAAGCGTAACGGGCAGCATTGCCGCCTTGATATGCGCGGGCATGTCATCTGGTCCTTCCAGCGTATGCCGGAGGTAGGCCATTGACGGGTCATCCGCAGGCGGCACCAGACGCGAGAAATAGGCCAGCAGATCGCGCTGCACATCCGGGTCCGCGTTTTCCTGAATAAGCAGCGAGGCAGAGGTATGGCGCAGAAACAGTGTCACCAACCCGTCAGAGCGGTGCCCCGATAGCGCCTGATGCACCTGATCCGTCACCTCGTAGAGCCCCTGCCCGCCGGTCTTGACCGTAAACTCGCTGTTCATTCCGCCCGCCTTGTGCTGATGGGTCAGGCTAGCCTCAACGCCCGGGCGATTGCAAACCACCGCAGAGCGTGATCCCGTGGCTGATGGTCATGGCCGACCCGGCCTTGGTCAAGGATCCGCCCAGGATCACGACGGGCGACGGGGTCAGCCCCGCGGGATCCAGTGTGAAGGTGACACCACCATCGCCGCCAAAACCACGCGCGCGCGGCTCGCTTACATACAGCTTCTGACCGTCCTGCGCGCCCATTTCCCGCAGCGCATAATCCGCCGCGGCACACCAATGCCCGCGCGCACCAAAGCCGGTGCTGCCGCTGATATGCACGCCGCCCTCGGTCGGTGTGAAAGTCAGACGGTCATTCGGCACATAGGCCTGTGCGAAGGCTGGGGTCGTTGCCAATGTGGCCAGTACGAAAGCGGTGGTCAGGGTTTTCATTGTGGTATTCCTAGTTTTCAAAAGTCTTTAAGTTCAAGGATGTAGTCCTTGCAGAACTGGATGGCGTGGCCCACGGGCAGGGCCTGACCCGCGTTGCGCACCGATACCGAATAGGATTTGAACGCAGGCTCCGACAGCTCTGCATCATTCAGGGTAAAGACGACGCCCGTGCGCCCTACCCCGCTGATAGATGGCCCGCGCCGCGACTTGACGTAGATCTCGGCGGCGCTTGGCGTGCCCAGCCTTTCCTCGGCAAATTCGGCGGCGGCACACCACATGCCCCGGGCCCCTTCGCCATGATCCTCGATCACCTCGAAGGATGCGCCCGACAGCGGGATGACCTGCAGCTCGTTTACCGCGGTAAAGGATTGCGCAAACGCGGCGAGCGGGGCGGCAGAGAGAATGGCGGCAAGGGCAAGACGTTTCATGGCGGATCCTGTTTGGTGCGTGGTTCACAGATAGGCTGCGCGGCGGGATTTTAAATTCACAGCTTCGAGATCGTCGCTTCAGCCCATGAAAAAAGGCGGGTGCCTGAACACCCGCCTTTCAAAACTCTCGCGATCACGCGCTTACTGATCGAGGAACGACCGCAGCTTGCGCGACCGGCTTGGGTGCTTGAGCTTGCGCAGCGCCTTCGCCTCGATCTGACGGATACGTTCGCGGGTCACGCTGAACTGCTGGCCGACTTCTTCCAGCGTGTGGTCGGTGTTCATGCCGATGCCGAAGCGCATCCGCAGCACACGTTCCTCGCGCGGGGTGAGGCTGGCCAGAACCCGTGTCGTGGTCTCCTTGAGGTTTTCCTGAATGGCACTGTCGAGCGGCAGCACGGCATTCTTGTCCTCGATGAAATCACCAAGCTGGCTGTCTTCCTCGTCGCCAATAGGCGTTTCGAGAGAGATCGGCTCTTTGGCGATCTTCATGACCTTGCGCACTTTCTCAAGCGGCATCTGCAGTTTCTCGGCCAGCTCTTCCGGCGTCGGCTCGCGGCCAATCTCGTGCAGCATCTGGCGGCCGGTCCGAACCAGCTTGTTGATCGTCTCGATCATGTGGACCGGAATACGGATGGTGCGCGCCTGATCCGCGATGGAACGGGTGATCGCCTGACGGATCCACCACGTCGCATAGGTCGAGAATTTATAACCGCGACGGTATTCGAACTTGTCGACGGCCTTCATCAGGCCGATGTTCCCTTCCTGAATAAGGTCAAGGAATTGCAGGCCACGGTTGGTGTATTTCTTGGCGATCGAGATCACGAGGCGCAGGTTCGCCTCGACCATTTCTTTCTTGGCCTGACGGGCCTCTTTCTCGCCCTTCTGAACCTGCTGCACGATGCGGCGGAATTCAGAGATATCAAGACCGACGTATTGACCCACCTGCGCCATATCGGCCCGCAGCTCATCCACCTTGTCAGAGGACCGTTCGATGAACATCTGCCAGCCGCGACCGGATTTCTCGGCCATCCGCTCCATCCAGTTGGGGTCCAGCTCGTAGCCGCGATAGGCGTCGACGAATTCCTTGCGGTTGATGCGCGCCTGGTCGGCAAGCTTCACCATCGCAGAGTCGATCTGCATGATGCGGCGGTTGATGCCGTAAAGCTGGTCGATCAGCGCTTCGATACGGTTGTTATGCAGGTGCAGGTCGTTGACCAAAGCCACGATCTCGGAGCGGACGCGCTGGTATTCTTCCTCATCGGTCTTCGAAAAGGTGCCGTCCTCGTTCAGGGTGGCCGAAATCCGGCTGTCCTGAATTTGGCTCAACTTGACGTAGTCATCAGCAATGATGTCGAGCGCTTCCAGCACTTGCGGCTTCAGCGCGGCTTCCATCGCGGCCAGCGACATGTTGGCCTGTTCGTCGTCATCCTCGTCGTCGTCATCGTTCGAGATCGGGTTGCCGTCGGCGTCAACTTCGCTTGTGCTTTCGGCGGGCTTTGTCTCGGTGCCTGCGGTTGGCACGACCGGAGTCGTTTCTTCTTCGTCGCCCATCTGGGTGCCGAATGTCGCCTCAAGGTCGATGACATCGCGCAGCAAAATGTCTTCGGACAAAAGTTCGTCGCGCCAGATCGTGATCGCCTGGAAGGTCAGCGGGCTTTCACACAGCCCCGCGATCATCGTGTTGCGCCCTGCCTCGATCCGCTTGGCGATGGCAATCTCGCCCTCGCGGCTCAGCAGTTCAACCGATCCCATCTCGCGCAGATACATGCGAACGGGGTCATCCGTGCGGTCCAGCTTTTCGGACGTGCCAGAGGACAGCGCCACATCACGGTTGCTTTCCGTGGTGGCAATTTCGGTCCCGCCCTTGGCGTCTTCTTCTTCGGCTTCTTCGTCTTCGATCACGTTGATGCCCATTTCGGACAGCATCGACATCACATCCTCGATCTGCTCCGAGCTGACTTGGTCAGGGGGCAGAACGGTGTTCAACTGATCGTAGGTGATATAGCCCTTTTCACGGGCTTCGCCGATCATCTTTTTGACGGCGGCTTGGCTCATATCAAGCGAATGGCCGGCATCCTGGTCGTCAGACTTCGCGTCTTCGTTGGTGTCTTTGGCGGCCATGAAATTTCCTCCAGCGAATGGGTGCGAATCACGTGACGTGATTCGGTTGTTCGAATCATGCGGGGTTCTGGGTGATTCTTAAACCCGTTACCCTGTATTTTGTTAAACATCCCGGCGAAAAAGCCACGCCGGGTTCATTTTTTGTCTTTCGCATCACCCTTCAGGATCGACCCCAGCAATGCGTCAAAAGCGCTGCGTTCGTCCCGGCTGATGTGGGCACCGTTCTCGGCAATGTCGTATTCTGCGGTATCTTCCTGCCCGCTGCGCTGTGCGCGATCAGCGTTGCGTGCCGCTTCGCCCAACCGCCATGTCAGCCCTTCATCCGCGGTGCCGGTCAGATCTTCGACCGCATCGGCAATCTCTTCGTCCAGCCCGCGCACGGCTTCCAGCTTGCCCAGTTCTTCGGCGACAGTCATGCGCGTCTTTTCCAGGTTGCCAGGGCTTCGGATGCAGGGCGTGATGGCTACGTGGCGCTGCGACAGCATGTTTTCAAGGGTGTACTCCCCCACTGCGTCATAAATCTTTTCGCGCAACACCGCCGGATCGTGATGTACATGGCGCAACATCAAATCGCGGATACGCCCGTGATCAGGGTCCTGACAGCGCATCGCGGCCAGCCCGTTCTCGAACTCTTCCACCAGCTGCGGACAGCCCAGCAGGGCCATCAGGATCACCGCCTCGCGCAGATGCTCCGTCGCTCCCAGCCCGGCTGCGGTCACCAGAATAGAGGATTTCGCACTAGGGGATGGCCCCTGCGGCGCGGGGGCCCATTTGCCCCCACCGGAGGCGCGCGCGACGGGGCTAAAATCTCTCTTGGCCTTTTGCGGACGGAAGAGCTGCCAGCGCAGATCCTTGATTTCCTGGCCATAATGGCTGCGGATCGACGGGTCTTTGATCATCATGATCTTTTCGCGCAGCGCCTTGTCCAACCCTGCCTTACGCTCGGGGCTGTCGAAAACGCGACCGTCGGTCTCGCGCTGCCAGAGCAGACGCACCATTGGCATCGCGTTATCCAGTAACTTTTGCAACGCTGGTGCCCCGTGGGCGCGGAGCAGATCATCCGGATCCTGCCCGTCAGGCATCACGGCAAAACGCAAGGATTGCCCCGCCTCAAGCAGCGGCAGCGCCAGATCGATCAAGCGCATGGCCGCACGTTGACCCGCCGCATCCCCGTCCAGCGTGATGATCGGTTCGGGCGAGATACGCCACAACATCTGCAGCTGGCTCTCGGTGATCGCCGTGCCCAAGGGGGCCACCGCCGCACCGAAACCGGCCTGCACCAATGCAATCACATCCATATAGCCTTCGGCCACGATCAACGGCTTGCCCTGCCCTGCCGCTGTCCGCGCATCGCGCACATTGTAGAGGCTGCGGCCTTTGTCAAACAGCTCCGTCTCGGGGGAGTTCAGATATTTGGCGTTGTCATTCGGGTCCATTGCCCGCCCGCCAAAGGCAATCGCCCGCCCCCGGGCATCCCGGATCGGATACATGATCCGGCCCCGAAATGTATCATAAGGCCGCCCGCCCTTGGACGAAGGCTTGGCCAGCCCCGCCCCAAGGATCAACGCATCCTCGACATTCTTGGCCTTCAGGTGATCCCAAAGCCCTTGCCACTGGTCCGGCGCGAAGCCGATTTCCCATTGCTCCAAGGCCTGCGGCGTCAGCCCGCGCCCGGCAAGATAGTCGCGCGCGGCCCCTGCCGCAGCGGTGCGCAGCTGCAGCCGGAAATACTGCACCGCCAGTTCCATCACCTCGGCCAGTTGCGTGCGCTTATCCGCCTTCTCCTGCGCGCGCGGGTCTTGTTTCGGCATGGGCATCCCCGCCTCACGCGCCAAAATCTCTACCGCTTCCATAAAGCTGACATTCTCGGTCTCGCGCACGAAAGAGATCGCGTCCCCCTTGGCGTGGCACCCGAAACAATAGTAGAATCCCTTGCGGTCATCGACGTGGAAGCTGGCGGATTTTTCCTGGTGGAACGGGCACGGAGCCCACATATCGCCCTTGCCCTGATTGGACTTGCGCGGATCCCACATCACTTTGCGCCCCACCACCTGTGACAGGCTAGCACGGCTGCGCAGTTCATCCAAAAATCCAGGGGGCAGGCTCATACTGTTTTATATTGGGTCGGCAGGGCCAAAGTCCAGCACCCAAAGCCTGCGCGACGGGCTTCATTTTGCCGGATAAACTCCGGGGGGATCGTCCGTCAGGGCGATGGGGGCTGGCCCCCGTCCTACCGCCCCGACAGAGATTACGGCACGATCAAACGACGCGCGCGGGCGTCATTGGCCCAAACACATTTCGTTCCAGGCGGCAGAAAGGTCGTTGCCCTTCACGTCGCGCATTTTCATTTCATAGACCCACGGTGCGACCAGCGGGACAACCGCGTCATAGCGATCGGGCCATTCGGGGTTCTTGGAGGCGATGTGATCCGGCACGTCACGCTCTTTCACGCGATCGATCCGCGCTTGCCGGACGGCCTGCACGACATCTGCCTGATACTGGCAATCGGTTTCAGCGCTGGTGGCGGCGAAGACAGGCGCGCTGGACGTCGCCAGTGCTGCGGCAATCATGAGTTTACCAAATTTCATCGTCACATCTCCTAAATGTTTCTTTGCAAGCCCGCCGCCCTTCCACGGCCTACGCCGTTTAAAGTTAAAGGCTGCAGCGGACATGAGAGCGGGTGCTCATGGCGCAGGAACCTAGCCAGCCCCCGTTGGAATACAAGTGACAGAGCGGTTTTCCGCAGTACACGCTTGCGCGGTTTGGCGCGTCTTTGCCGAAAGCCGCTATCACAGCGGCTTTCGGGGAACTTTTCAGGGGCGCAGCATAGGGCCCGCGCGAGGTTACAGCCCCTTTGCGCGGTAGCTGGCGGCGACCTTGCCGATGCTGACCAGATAGGCGGCGGTGCGCAGGTCTTCGACATCGTCGCGGCTGTGCCAGACTTCCGCCATCGACCGGTAGGCGTCGCTCATCGTGTCGTAAAGACCGGAGCGGACCAGCTCAAGCTCCCCGGCACCCCGCAGGTATTTATCCTTGAAGTTCGGGCTTAGCTGCCAGCCGACACCGCTATCGGCGCTCAGACGTTCCAGCTCGTCCACCAACAGCTGGTGGCGGCTTTCCTCGTTGCGGCGCTGCATACGGCCAAAACGGATGTGGCTCAGGTTCTTGACCCATTCGAAATAGGACACCGTCACACCGCCGGCGTTGGCGTACATGTCAGGGATGATCACGACGCCTTTTGCGCGCAGGATATCATCGGCACCGGCGGTTACGGGGCCGTTGGCGGCTTCGACGATCAGCGGGGCCTTGATGTTATGCGCGTTGGTCAGGTTAATCACCCCTTCCAGCGCCGCAGGGATCAGGATGTCACAGTCCGCTTCCAGCAGCTTGGCACCGTCTTCTTCAAGGGGCGCATCTGGATAGCCCTTGATCGTACCATGCATGGAAATCCAGCGGTGCACCTCTTCCACGTCAAGACCACGGTCATCGAACAAAGCGCCGTCGCGTTCAATGATCGCGGTGATCTTGCAGCCATCCTCTTCGCTCAGGAACTTGGCGGCGTGGTAGCCCACATTGCCCAAGCCCTGCACCACGACGCGTTTACCGTCCAGCTCACCACCCAGACCGGCCTTTTCCATCCCCTTGGTGTCGCGGAAGAAAGCGTGCAGCGCATATTGCACGCCGCGGCCTGTCGCCTCGGTGCGGCCATGGATGCCGCCCGCGTTGATCGGCTTGCCCGTCACACAGGCAACCCCGTTGATGTCCGTGGTGTTCATGCGCTTGTACTGATCCGCGATCCAGGCCATCTCGCGCTCGCCCGTGCCCATGTCGGGGGCGGGAACGTTTTGCGCGGGGTTGATCATATCGCGCTTGATCAGCTCGTAAGCGAAACGGCGCGTGATCAGTTCCAGCTCGTGTTCGTCATAGTCGCGCGGATCAATGCACAGCCCGCCTTTGGAGCCCCCGAACGGCGCTTCGACCAGTGCGCATTTATAGGTCATCAACGCCGCCAGCGCCTCTACCTCATTCTGGTTCACGCCGGGGCTGTACCGGATGCCGCCCTTGACCGGCTCCATGTGTTCGGAATGGACCGAGCGATAGCCGGTGAAGGTCTGGATACCGCCGCGCAGGCGCACGCCGAAACGCACCGTGTAGGTCGCGTTGCACACGCGAATCTTCTCTTCCAGACCCGGCGACAGGTCCATCAGGGCCACCGCCCGGTTAAACATGATGTCGACGCTATCGCGAAAGCTCGGTTCGGTTCCGGGGTTCATTCTACGCTCCTAAATTGGCTCTGCGACCCTGATACGGGCCGGTTCATCGCCTCGCCTTTTGAACATGGCACCTGCGTCAAGCAAAGCTGTAAATCACCATATTTCGAAGTTTTCGCACAAATTTTAATCAGTTTGAAAACTTATCACCCAAAGCGAGTAGTCACGGCACACAAGACAAGTCCTGCGCGAAGTTTCCTGACAGAGGACAGTCCGGCTGCTCCGGGCGGGATCTGCCCCGAAAACGGCCTGAGTATACACTTTTTTAAACGTATTTCGCCCTATTTCGGCCAACATCACCCCGCATATCTGCTGGCAACGCCGATCCGCCCGAAATGCGTCTGTCGCATGGGTCGCACGAATGAGGACATGGAAATGCCGGTAAACGATACAGTGAGTAAATGGGTAACCCTCCCCCTGCGCAAGCGGCTGACGCGGTTCGCCCGTGAAGACGACGGGTTGGTGACGATCCTCGCGCTTTTCATGATCATGATGATGATCGCCGTGGGCGGCATCCAGCTAGATTTCATGCGTCACGAGATGGAACGCTCGCGTCTGCAAGCTGTGTCGGACCGTGCCGTTCTGGCCGCTGCCGATCTGGATCAGATGCGTGACCCCAAAACGGTGGTGGAAGACTACTTTGCCAAATCGGGCATGACCGAGTTTCTGTCGAATGTCGTGGTGGATGACGGTCTGAACTTTCGCACCGTGACGGTCGACGCAAGCAAGAACATGGACACCCAGTTTATTGGCCGCTTTGGTTTCCCCACGCTCGAAGTGCCCGCCCATAGTCAGGCGGAAGAACGCGTTGCAAAGGTCGAAATCTCGCTCGTGCTCGATATCTCGGGTTCGATGGCCACCAATAACCGTCTGGGCGAAGTACAGAATGCCGCCGATATCTTTCTGGACACCGTGCTGAAGGACGAGAACCAAGACCTGATTTCAGTCTCCCTGGTCCCCTACTCGGAACAAGTGAACGCGGGCCCGTTGATCATGGACCGTATGAACGTGAACAGAAAGCACGACTATTCCCACTGCATCGATTTCGACAATGGTGACTTTGATTCGATCGCGATGAATAGCAGCACACGGTATAACCAGATGCAGCACTTCCAGTGGAACTACGATGGCCGCAACAACTACCGTGACGATACGGTTTGCCCACGCTACGATTACGAGCGTATTACCCCGTTTTCACAAAACAAACGCACGTTGAAGAACCAGATCGATGATCTTGTACCGCGCGCTGGTACGTCGATCTTCCTTGGCATGAAATGGGCCGCGGCGATGCTTGATCCGGCGTTCCGGGACATCAACAACTCGCTGGTGAATGCCGGTCATGTCGACCGTGAATTCTATAACCGCCCCGCGAGCTATACCGATTCAGAAACGCTTAAGACTGTTATCCTTATGACGGATGGCGCGAATGATAACTCGTTCCGCATCAGCAATACATACTACAACGAAGATAGCGAGTATGTTCACTGGAATAAATACAACTTTTGGTGGTATCTGCGCCGCGAGGTAAACTCGCGCTACTGGGGCTACTTCTATTATCAGAAGTACAACAAATCGCTGGGCAACACCTTGCTGTCGAATATCTGCGACGCCGCCAAAGCCAAGCGGATCGTGATCTGGTCCATCGGGTTCGAGGTCGATGACGAGGACGTGCCCGCGATGCAGGATTGCGCCTCCTCGCCCAGCCATTTCTTCCGCGTCGAAGGCGTCGAGCTTTCCGAAGCCTTCCGTGCCATCGCCCGCCAGATCAACCAGTTGAGATTGACCCAATGATCGCCCGCATTTCACAAGCGCTGCGCCGGTTCCGTCGGGGTGAGGATGGCGCAGTTGTCCTGATCGAGTTCGTGATCCTCTTTCCGGTCATCTTCGGCATGTTCCTCGCGTCGGTCGAGGTCAGCCTTTATTCCCTGCGACAGTTCCACCTGAACCGCGGGCTGGAAACGGCAGTACGGTATATCCGGCTGAACACACGCACGACGATCACCCACGACATGATCAAAACGATGATCTGTGACAACGTGGGCTATATCGGCGATTGTAAGGATACCCTGCGCCTTGAGATGGTGCTGGTGAACCCGCGCAACTTCGCCGCGATGAACGCCTCGCCCGACTGCGTGGACAAATCCCTGCCCGTCAAACAGGAACGCGGCTTTACCCTTGGGGCGCAGCACCAGCTGATGCTGCTGCGGGCCTGCGTCAAGTTCGATCCGATGCTGCCGGGCAGCGCTATGGGCTTCAAGTTCGAAACTGATGGCGCGGGTCAGGGCAGCATGTACGCCGTATCCTCCTTTGTGCAGGAGCCAAGCTAATGGTTATCACTTATCTCAAACGCCGTGTACTGGCGCGTTTTCTGCGTGATCAGGACGGCAGCGCCTCGATCGAAGCGGTGATCATGATGCCCATGGTCTTCTGGGTCTATCTGGCGATGTTTACCTTCTTCCAGACCTATCAGGAATATTACACCAACCAGAAAGCGGCCTATACCATCGGCGATATGATCTCGCGCGAGACGCTGCCGATGGACACTGCCTATATGGACGGCATTCAGGATCTACTGGATTATATGACCCGTTCCTCGGGTGAAACGACAGTGCGCATCACCTCGGCGAAATACGATCAGAAGAACAAACGCTTCCTGCTGCACTGGTCCCGCGCCCGCGGCAGCCTGAGCGACGCGACCCAAGCGGATGTGACCGGCTGGACGGATAAAATCCCGGAACTGGAGGATGGTGAATATATCACCGTCACCGAGACATGGACGTCATTTGCCCCGCCCTTCAACATCGGGCTGCCGGTGCAAGAGGTGAAGAACTTCGTCTTTACCCGCCCGCGCTACGCCCCTTGGGTGCTGTACTCGGACGGGGCGTAAAAGCCGACAATCACGACAGAAAGAAAAGGCCCGCGGCGATCTGCCTGCGGGCCTTTTGCTTAGGATCGTTCTGCCATCATGGCAGAGATGATCTCGGACATGAACTTGGTCTGACTGCCGGGGGTCATGCCGCCGACACCGATGCGCCGGCCAATCCGCCACCACAGGCCCGGGCGCCAGATGCGGTCACCGCCTGTACCCGGCTTGGTGCGCAGTAGAAAACCGTTAGACGGCTTGAACGCAAACACGCCGCGATCCAGCCCGATGATGTCTTCGACCCGTGCAATCACCGTACCGTCGCTGTCGCGTAATTCGGTGGCGGTCAGCTCGATCGCGCCCGCAGTTGCGCGGCGCATCTTGTCAGCCATCCAAAGCGCCAGCCCCCCCATTGCCAGCAAGAAGACCTGCCAGCCCAGACCGGGCGACGAGGTGAACGCGACGT
>NZ_DGMH01000049.1:24938-28186 GCF_002388305.1 Sulfitobacter sp. UBA4523 | reverse complement strand
CGACGAGGTGAACGCGACGTAGATCAGGAACAGCCCCAATATCCCAAGCGCCGTCAGCCCGATGGCCCGCCGCCCAGAGGAGGCACGCGTGGTGGCAAGAACTTCGTTTGGATCGTTGAATTCAGGGAGCATGGGGCGCGACTTTCGTTAAGGTCGCTTTGCCTACCGCGCCGGGCGCGCATTTGGCAAGCCCGCGCCGCGCAATCCCGCACGACAGGCCCTGACCGCTTGGGCCAGTTGCCAGCCTATTGACCGGCTTTCGGAGGCTTTGCGCCGTCGCGTTTGCCCTTTTTGCCGCGCTTGAGCATTTCCTCGACTCGGTCGGCATAGGCTGCACGCTCGGGTGCCGACATCTGGGCCAACTCGGCCAGCCACGCGTTTTGAACGGTCTGCTGAACGGTCAGCGTGGCGTCGCGTTGCAGGTCCAGCACGCGGCGTGCCTCTGCGGGGTCGAAAGGCTCCGCGCGGATGGCGGTCAGCGCCTCTTGATACAATGCGCGGCGTGCGGCACGGCTGACGGATTTATCCTCGCGTCCCTTGCGCGCATCGGCAAAGACGGCGCGGCGGCGTTCTTCGGGCAGCGCCATGACGTAGGGCGTGCCATAGTCGCGCATGTGCCGCATCGCGCCACCATGCGGCCCGTCAAAGCGATAGACCGCCCCCGCAACCAGCCCCAGCACCAGCAGGTTCACCCCCAGCGACAGACCCAAGGCCCATCGCAGCGTCTTCGTGCTTTTGAATGCAAAGCCTGCCATTTTCTATCCCTCGTCCAAGTCCCAGCCGAACGCCGTCAGATCTGACGTATAGGTGTCCAGCGATGTCGCATCGGCGACGATGTAATCGTCGCCGCCGGTGATGATCTGCGTCGCAACATCCGGCAGGCCGCTTGGCGGGGCAACCCCGATCCAGAACCCGACAGCCGTTGCCGTGATCAGCCCGCCCAAGGCCGGTGCGCCGCCGATGGCGCGCCAGAACCCACGCCAGCCCCCTATCGCGGGGGCGGGCTGTGCCGCCAGCGCATCGGCGATCAGCCGGTCCATCATGCCCGCAGGCATCTGCGGCGGGGTCGCCCGCGCCTGTTCGAAATGCGCCTCTAGCGTCTCTGTTTCACGTTTTGTCATCATCGTATCCCAAGGCGTCACGTCGTGCGCCCAAAAGTTTCGCCAAAGCCCTTTTGCCCCGTGCGGTCAGGCTTTCAACCGCTTCGACCCCGACATCCAGAATGGTCGCGATCTCGGGGTTCGCCAACCCGTCTATGTGGCGCAGCGCCACCGCCTGCCGCTGCCGCTCGGGCAATCTGTCCAGCGCCGCTTGCAAGGCATCCTCGCGCGCCGTGCGCTGCAGCCGAGCCTCGGCGCTCTCCGCCGGATCGGTGGGTTCCGCGATGTCCTCAAGCGGGACACCCCGGCCGCGTTTGCGCAGCCGGTCGGTGCACAGGTTGGCGGTCACACGGTACAGCCAGGTGGTCACCTTGGCTTCGCCATCGCGCCAGTCCGGAGCGATCTTCCACAGGCGCATCAGCGCGTCTTGCGTCACGTCTTCAGCCTCGGCCGCGTTGCCCAGAATGCGGAAGGCGTGACCAAAGATGCGCGGTGTCAACTGGAGCGTCAACAGCCGTGCCGCCGCCGCATCCCCCTGCACATAGCGGTGCAGCAAGGCGCGTTCGGGGTCATCCACCCCGTCGGCATCCGTCGTATCGTGCATATCCATCAAACCGGAGGTAGCCTTTGCGGGCGCGCCGTTCAAGCGCGCCCGCATGCTTGCCTTATTCCGTTGCAGCCGCGTCGCCGTCATCGGACTTGTCGTGCTTCATGTGTTTGCCGGGTTTACCGTGCCCGTCCTTGCCGCCATGACCACCGCGTTTGCCGTGATGCTTGCCACCCATACGGGCTTTGGCGAACTCTTCCGCGCTCAGCGATCCATTCTTGTCGGTGTCCAGCTTCTCGATCATCTGCTCGGGGCTGTGACGCCCGGCCATTTCTTCCATCGACAGCTTGCCGTCTTCATTGGCATCCATGCGCTTCATCATCTTGTCGTGGCGCTTGGCCATCCGGTCGCCTTTGCCTTTGCCCATGGCTTCAAGCTCGGTCGCGGACAGCGACCCGTTGCCGTCGGTGTCCAGCTTCTCCAGCATGCGCTGGCTGCGCTCGGCGTGGCGTGCCTTGGCTGCGGCGGCCAGTTCATCCTGTGTCAGGAAGCCGTCTCCATCCGCGTCAGCAGTAGCGAAACGTGCCGCGGCATGGGCTTTCATTTCTTCGGCAGTGACTTCACCGTTCATATCGGTGTCCAACTGGACAAAGTGGCTTTGTTTGCCGCCCTCTGCCTTATCCGCATTCTGCGCGACCAGTGTCGTGCCGCCCAATGCGATCAACCCGCTCAAGAGTGCGATCTGAAGATTTGCTCGTTTTGTCATCTGTTTCTTCCTTTGGTGATCTATCTAACGCCCGCCGTTTTCAGCGTGGCGATACCGGTTCAAACGACAGCCGCCCGTCATTCCGTCGCAAAAAATGTGAAAAAGTTTTGGGCACCCCTGCGCGGGCTTTGCGACATGGCGACGCAACTGCCCCGAGATCCCTTTATTTCGCGGCGTTTTGGCCGCATGTAGGATGGGAACAAGGAAGCCCAGATGACTGACCAGACCATAGATATGCCTCACGTAGACACAGATGAACGCAGCATGAAGAAGTCCCTGCTGCGCGGCTGGCGGCGTAAATGCCCCAACTGCGGGGCCGGTCCGATGCTGAAAAGCTATCTGAAGGTCAATGATACCTGCACCGTCTGCGGCCAAGAACTGTTCCACCACCGCGCCGATGATGGTCCGGCCTATCTGACGATCCTGCTTGTCGGGCACCTGCTGGCCCCGGGGCTGCACATCGCCTTTGTGGTCTGGCGACCCGAGCCGCTGACGTTGTTTACAATCTTTTCGGTTGGCTGCGTCGGATTGTCCCTCTACCTTCTGCCCAGACTGAAAGGAGCCATGATCGGCTTCCAATGGGCAAAGCGCATGGGCGGGTTCGGCAGCACCAGCTGACCGGCACCCCAAAAGCCCCGCTAGAAAAACAGGATATGGGGCAAGGCGATGACCATCGATAAAAGTAAAATCCGCAACGCAGCCACGGTGATCGTGATCCGCGACCGGCATACCACGCCGCGGATCCTGATGGGGCAACGTGGTGCGACGGCAGCCTTCATGCCCAATAAATTCGTTTTTCCGGGCGGCGCGGTCGATCTGGGCGATGCGCAGGTGC
>NZ_DGMH01000049.1:21587-24904 GCF_002388305.1 Sulfitobacter sp. UBA4523 | reverse complement strand
AAGAGACCGGCCTGATCCTTGGCCAGAAAGGCGCATGGGAGGGCACGCCCCCTGCCGATTGGCTGACCTTTGCACAGCGCGGCTATCTGCCCCACGCGGCCCCGCTGCAATTTGTTTTCCGCGCGCTGACGCCCCCCGGCCGTCCACGCCGCTTTGATGCGCGTTTCTTTCTGGTCGATGCCGAGGATATCGCCACCGATCTGGACAATTTCGACGACGCCTGTGACGAGCTTTCGCATCTGCAATGGGTGGCCCTGTCGGACGCGCGCAAATTCGACATGCCCTTCATCACCGAGGTAGTGCTGGCCGAAGTCGAGGCCCGCGCGCGGCAGCTTGACCCGCCCGCCTCGGTCCCGTTTTTCAAGAATAACGACGAAGAAAGCCTGTTCCTGCGTTTGCGCGGGCGCCCGATGCCAAGCTAGGCGACCATCACCAGCATCAGGATCGACGCGATCAGCACCGCCATGCCTGCAGCCTCACGGGGGCTGATTTTCTCGCGGAAGAACAGGGTGGAGGCGGCGACGCTCAGGATCAGCTCTACCTGACCAAGGGCTTTGACATAGGCTGCGTTCTGCAAGGTGAAGGCGATGAACCAGCACAGGGATCCGCCCATCGAGGTCAGCCCGATCCAGAGCGCGACCCGGCGCGCGCGCCAGACATCGCGGATCTGCCCCGGTTCGCGCAGCCGCAGGTACACCGCCATGATCAGCGATTGCATCGTCACCACCGCCGCAAGGGTCACGCCTGCGCGCAGCACCGGCAGATCGGTCTGCACGGCCAGCGACGCCCCGCGGTAGGACACGGCCGACACCGCGAAAAGCGCGCCTGACGCGATCCCCAGCCCCGCCGCGCGATTGCGCAGGTCGCGCAGGTGAAAGCCCTTGGCCTCTGCCCCGCCGGACAGCAGCAACAACCCGACCACGCCAAGGGCAATCGCGGCGAAACCCGTGACGCTGACGCCCTCGCCCAGAATGATCCAACCCACCAGCACCGTCAGGATGACTTCGGTCTTCTTGAAGGTGATGCCCACGGCAAAGTTGCGCTGTTTGAACAGTAGCACCACACAGACCGTCGCAAGGATCTGCGCCGTGCCGCCGACCAACCCATGCGCCCAGAACCCCGGCCCAAGCGGCGGCAGGGGGGTCGCGCTGAGCGCCAGATAAGCCGCGAGCCCCAGTAGAATAAAGGGCGCGGAGTACAGAAACCGCGAGAACGTCGCCCCCGCCGCCGACAGGGTCGCGGTCGCGAGGTATTTTTGCAGCATGAACCGTCCGGTCTGAAAGACCGCCGCGGCCAGCGTCACGAGGATCCACAGGTCCGGCAGCGTGTCAGCCATGGGCGCGGACCCCGATCACCGCGGCGCGCCCACAAAGCGGCCCACGCCCTCGGGCATCGGCAAGGCCGCATGAGCTTGGGCAAAGCGCGTCAACGCCGCCGCGATCTCCGGAGACGGATCAGAGGGTTTGCGGGTTTCAAGGCTGACATGCAGCAAAAAGTGTTCCCCCGTGGCGAGCAGCCGGTCGCCTTCGTACATCTCGTGCCACAGATGCATTTTCTTACCCGCTCCCAGCAGCACGCGGGTGCGTATGTCGATCACCGCGCCTGCATGCACTTCGTCCACGTGGCGGATATGGGTCTCAGCAGTGAAAAAGCTCCCGCCCGAGGCAATATACGCCGCGTCGCAGCCGATCAGTTCCATAAAACGGTCGGTCGCATCGGCAAAGGCCTGAAGGTATTTCGCTTCGGTCATGTGGCCGTTGTAATCGGTCCAGTCCAGCGGCACGGCACGATGGACGGTGGGCACCGGCTGGGACGGATCGTCGATATCCGCCGCTCGCGCCTCAAGCACGGTGCCTGCACGCAAGGCCGCCTCGTGCTGTTTCATCAACCGTCCTGCGCCCCAATCCTGCTGCTTCAGCGCCCGCATCATCGCGACCAGATTATTGTCGCGGATGCGTTCAAGGTCGCGGATGCCATAGGCCCCCGACTGTGCGTCCGATTGCCCCGCGATCAGATCAACAAGGGTCTCGTCAAAATCGGGCACATCCATCAGCTTGGTCCAGGGCCATTTCAATGCCGGACCGAACTGCGACATGAAATGCTTCATCCCCGCTTCGCCACCGGCAACGCGATAGGTCTCGAACAGGCCCATCTGCGCCCACCGGATGCCAAAGCCATAGCGGATGGCGTCGTCGATTTCTTCCGTGGTGGCGATGCCGTCCTTGACCAGCCAGAGCGACTCGCGCCAGACAGCTTCGAGCAGACGGTCGGCCACATGGGCGTCGATCTCTTTGCGCAGATGCAGCGGGTACATGCCAAGCCCCGTCAGCAGTTCCTTGGCGCGGTCTACCAGCGGGCCGTCCTGCCCCTCGGCCGGGACCAGTTCGACCAGCGGCAAAAGGTAGACGGGGTTGAAGGGATGGGCGACCATGATCTGATCGGGGCGCGTACTGCCCGCGCGCAGTTCTGACGGTTTGAAACCCGATGTCGACGATCCGATCACCGCCTGTGCATCACAGGCGGCCTGAATTTCGGCGAGCGTGCTGTGTTTGACCTCAAGCCGCTCGGGCACGCTTTCCTGTATCCACACGGCCCCCTCCACCGCCTCGGCGATGCTGGTGCAGAAACGGAGCCCCCCTTCGGCGGGCAGGGCGACATCGGTCAGACCGGGCATGGAGCGGCGGGCGTTTGCCAGAACTTCGGCCACCTTGCGTTCGGCCTGCGGGTCGGGGTCGAACACCTGTACCTGCCAGCCATTCAGCGCAAAACGCGCGGCCCATCCGCCGCCGATCACACCACCGCCGATGATTGCTGCGATTTTGGTCATTGTCGTATCCTCAGCTGGTCCGTGTCATAGCCGTTAAAGTCCAATATCTCGCGCGCGGCGGCGATCCGGTCCGCACCGCCGCTGGCGCTGCGGTCAAGGATCCAGCCAAAGTCGCCAACGGGATTGCCGACCACTGCGGTGCGGAACCCTTCGTCGACCCAAAGCACCCAAAGCGTGCGCGTGCTGCCATCGGGGCGCGACAGCGCATAGCGCCCCTGCCCCTGCTGCTGCGCCAACCACAGCGTCCCCCCGTCGCCACAGCCGACCTGTGTGCACAACTGGAACGCGGGGCCCTTCGTCGTCTCGACCAAGGCCACCTGCGCCACGCCGTCGCCAAAGCTGTCGCGGACCAGCCACGGTCCTTTGAAGCGCGCCGCGTCATAGCGGCTGGTGGCACCGATTAGCGCCTTGCTGTCCCGCAGGCCCTGCGCGGTGTCGGGGGCCTGAGCCCCGCATCCGGCCAGAAGCGCCAGCGCCAGAGCCAGCAGCG
>NZ_DGMH01000049.1:0-21473 GCF_002388305.1 Sulfitobacter sp. UBA4523 | reverse complement strand
GCAGCGCGCGCTTCATGCGGCGGCCCGTTTGGTCAGGCCAAGCTGTTCGCGCACCTGCGCCGGGCCGATGACCCGTGCGCCCATATTCTCTATGATCGTTCCGGCGCGTTCGACCAGCTGCCAGTTTTCCGCCAGAACGCCTTTGTCGAGCCAGAGGTTATCCTCGAGCCCCACGCGCACATTGCCCCCCGCCAAAACGCTGGCGGCGACATAGGCCATCTGGTGACGCCCCAGCCCGAAAGCGCTGAAGGTCCAATCGTCCGGCACGTTGTTCACCATCGCCATAAAGGTGTTCAGATCATCGGGGGCGCCCCAGGGCACGCCCATGCATAGCTGCACCAACGCAGGGCTATCCAGCACACCGTCCTTGACCAGCTGTTTGGCGTACCACAGATGGCCCGTATCAAAGGCCTCGATCTCGGGCTTCACGCCAAGCTCGGTCATCATCCGGCCCATGGCGGTCAGCATACCGGGGGTGTTGGTCATCACGTAATCGGCTTCGGCAAAATTCATCGTGCCGCAATCAAGGGTGCAAATCTCGGGCAGGCATTCCTTGATATGCTGCACCCGTTCCGCCGCGCCGATCATATCGGTCCCAGCCACAGGGGGCAGCGGCTGCTCGGTCGAGCCAAAGACGATGTCGCCGCCCATCCCCGCTGTGAGGTTCAGGATCACGTCGACCTCTGCCTCGCGGATGCGCTGCGTCACCTCGCGGTACAGATCAAGCCGACGGCTCGGCGCGCCTGTCTCGGGGTCGCGTACGTGGCAATGGACCACCGCAGCCCCCGCCTTGGCCGCCGCAATCGCACTGTCGGCGATCTGTGCGGGCGAGCGTGGCACATGGGGGCTGCGGTCCTGACTGCCCCCCGACCCCGTGACCGCACAGGTGATAAATACGTCCTTGTTCATGGTGAGAGGCATCAGAATCTCCTTGGGTTCAGGGCCGGCGTGGCGTTTGAAGGGTCAGAACGGCATCGGATGCGCTTTATGCGCGGCATCCAGATCTGCCATCACCTCGTCATCCAGATGCAGGTCGATCCCGCCGAGGATAACCTCGAGCTGGTCAAGCGAGGTCGCGCCAAAGATCACCGAGGTCATGAAGGGCCGTTGGCGCGTGAAGGCCAAGGACATCTGCACCGGATCCAGCCCGTGTTTCTGCGCGATCTGCAAATAAGCATCCACCGCATCGAACACGCGGTCCGTCTTGCGCCCGCCCAGATCCCCATTGATCGCCATGCGCGATCCTTCGGGCAGCGCGCCGTTCTGGTATTTGCCGGTCAGTAGCCCCGCCGCCAGCGGAGAATACGACAGCATCCCGATATCTTCGTTGTGGCATGTCTCGGCCACGTCGGTATCAGCGATGCGCGCCAGCAGCGAATATTCGTTCTGGACCGAAACGGCACGCGGGCCGCCCGTGCGTTCAGCGGCATTCACCCATTGGGTCAGCCCCCAAGCGCTTTCGTTGCTCAACCCGAAGGCACGGATGGTGCCGCGGGTCACCTCGTCTTGCAGCACGCCAAGGCAGTCTTCCATATGTGCCATCGTCTCGGCACGGTTCTGCGACGAGGGGTCATACTCCCAGTTCTTGCGGAACATGTAGCTGCCGCGATTGGGCCAGTGGAACTGGTAGAGGTCCACATAATCGGTGTTGAGCCGCTTCAGCGATCCTTCAAGCGTGCTGCGGATCGTATCGGGTGAAATCCCCGCGCCGTCACGCACCGGAGCCCCGGCGCCTGAGTGCTTCGTCGCCAACACAAAGTCGTCGCGCCGTCCGGTCTTGGCGATCCACTGGCCGATGATCTCTTCAGTGCGGCCAATGGTTTCCGCCTTGATCGGATTGACGGGATACATCTCGGCGGTGTCGATAAAGTTGATCCCCGCATCAAGGGCGCGTTCAATCTGCGCATGGCCTTCCTCGGGGGTGTTTTGCGTGCCCCAAGTCATTGAGCCCAGACAGAAATCAGTCACTTCGATACCTGTGTGACCCAGCGTGTTCTTTTGCATTGGAATTCCTCGTTTAGATTTGCGCCTACCCTTTCTGTTCCGCCACGTCACCGCAAGCGCATTTTCCGGGCAGCCGTGCCGTGCAAAAGCCGAAGGGTAAAAATTTTCGCGTGACTGTCGCTTTGGCCATTGGTCTTGCCCGAAAATGGGCACAGAGTACCACGATATGCGCCTTCTCATTTCCTTCGCCGCCCTGTTTCTTTCCGTCATTCTGCTGCAACTGTCGTCAGGCGGTGTGGGGCCGTTGGACGTGTTGTCGGGCACGCAACTGGGGTTCACCAACCAGCAGATTGGTCTTTTGGGCTCGGCGCATTTCGTCGGCTTTTTTCTGGGCTGCTGGGGCGCGCCGCGCCTTTTGGGCACCGTCGGGCACAGCCGCGCCTTCGCCGCCTTTACCGCTGCGGGCGCGATCGGGCTGCTGTCGCATATGATGGCGCTGGATCCCTATGCCTGGGCGCTCATGCGGGTCGCGTCCGGGTTCTGCGTCGCCGGATGTTATACGGTGGTCGAAGCATGGTTGCAGGCCAAGGTCACGAACGAGACGCGGGGCCGCACCATGGGGGCCTACCGTGTGGTGGATACCAGCGGGTCACTGGCAGCGCAGATGATCATTGGCGTGCTCGCGCCTGCGTCCTACGTGTCCTACAACCTGTTGGCGATCCTGTGCTGTGCCGCGCTGATCCCGCTGGTGCTGACCCGCCTGCCCCAACCCGAAACCCCCGAAAAAGGGCGGCTGCGCCCCAAGCTCGCGATTGATAGATCCCCGCTGGCCGTCGCCGCCGTGGTTGTCGCGGCACTGTCCAGCGCGTCCTTCCGGATGGTCGGGCCGATCTATGGGCAAGAGGTCGGGCTGACCGCCGGTCAGATCGCATGGTTCCTGTCGGCTTTCGTGCTGGGGGGCGCTTTGGCGCAGTTCCCCGTCGGCTGGCTGGCCGATAAATTCGACCGCCGCTGGGTGCTGATCTGGCTGTCGGCTGCATCAATGCTTAGCTGTGCGGTCACCGTGATGTCGGCGGGCATGGGCACGCAGGCGATCTTCCTTGCCGCGACCTTCTTTGGCCTCACGACCTTTCCGATCTATTCCGTCGCGGCGTCCCACGCCCATGACTTTGCCAGCAGCTCGGAACGGGTAGAGCTTTCGGCGGCGCTGATGTTCTGGTTCGCGGTCGGTGCGATCTTTGCGCCCTACATCGCCTCGGTGCTGATCGAGGGCTTTGGCCCCGCGGCGCTGTTTACCATGATCTCGGTCGGGCACGGGGTGCTGGTGCTTTTTGGGCTGACGCGGATGCGCGCCCGCCCTACGGCTACAAAACGCACCCCCTATGTCTATGCGCCGCGCACATCCTTTACCATCGGCCGCCTGATGCGCCGCAGCCGCGAACGCGACGCCCCCTAGCCCTTGCCCCGCCGCTGCGCTAGAGACGTGCAAAAGCAGTTTCGGGGTCCAAGTCATGACGCGCCACCTTATCACCTCCGCCATTCCGTACATCAACGGGATCAAACATCTGGGCAACCTTGTAGGCAGCCAGCTGCCCGCCGATCTATACGCCCGCTATCAGCGCGGGCGCGGCCAGGAGGTGTTGTTTCTCTGCGCGACGGATGAACATGGCACGCCCGCTGAACTGGCTGCTGCCAAAGCAGGTAAACCGGTGGCGGAATACTGCGCCGAGATGCACGAGGTTCAGGCGCGGATCGCAGAGGGGTTCGGCCTGTCCTTCGATCACTTTGGCCGGTCCTCAAGTGCGCAGAACAAGGCGCTGACCCAACATTTTGCCGCAGCGCTTTATGATCAGGGCCTGATCGAGGAAGTGGAACAGCGCCAGATCTATTCCGAGACCGACGGGCGGTTCCTGCCCGACCGCTATGTCGAAGGCACCTGCCCCAACTGCGGGTTCGAGGATGCCCGCGGCGACCAATGTGACAACTGTACCAAACAGCTAGACCCCGAAGACCTGATCAACCCGCGATCAACCGTTTCCGGTGCTACCGACCTCGAGATGCGCGCGACCAAGCATCTGTTCCTGCGTCAATCGCAGATGAAGGACAAGCTGGACGAATGGATCAACAGCAAGGCCGACTGGCCCGTGCTGACCACCTCTATCGCGAAGAAATGGCTGCATGACGGTGACGGGCTGCAGGACCGTGGTATCACACGCGATCTGGACTGGGGCGTGCCTGTCAAACGCGGCGACGCCGATTGGCCGGGGATGGAGGGCAAGGTCTTTTATGTCTGGTTCGACGCCCCCATCGAATACATCGCCTGCGCGCAGGAATGGGTGGATGCGGGCAAAGGGTCGGATTGGGAAAGCTGGTGGCGCACCGACAAAGGCGCCGACGACGTGCGCTATACCCAGTTCATGGGCAAGGACAACGTCCCCTTCCACACGCTCAGCTTCCCTGCAACGATCATGGGCTCGCAAGAGCCGTGGAAGTTGGTCGACTACATCAAATCGTTCAACTATCTGAACTATGACGGCGGCCAGTTCTCGACCTCGCGCGGGCGTGGGGTGTTCATGGATCAGGCGCTGGAAATCCTGCCGGCGGACTACTGGCGCTGGTGGCTACTGTCCCATGCGCCCGAAACCTCGGATGCGGAGTTCACGTGGGAGAATTTCCAGTCCTCCGTGAACAAGGATCTGGCGGATGTCTTGGGCAACTTTATCAGCCGCATCACGAAATTCTGCCGCTCGAAATTCAGCGAAGACGTGCCAGCGGCGGGCGAATACGGGCCTGAAGAACACGCGCTGATCGCCGATCTAACCGAACGGGTTGCCCGCTATCAAACCGCGATGGAGGCGATGGAAGTCCGCAAATCCGCCGCCGAGCTGCGGGCGATCTGGGCTGCGGGGAACGAATACCTGCAAGCACAGGCCCCTTGGACCACCTTCAAGACAGACCCCGACAAAGCCGCGGCTCAGGTGCGTTTGGCGCTGAACCTGATCCCGCTTTACGCGGTCCTGTCTGCGCCGTTCATCCCGACGGCCGCCGCCAGCATGCTTGACAGTATGAAGGTTGAAAACGCCGCATGGCCGGATGATGTGCCAGCCGCCTTGGCCCAACTGGCCCCCGGTCACGCCTTCGAGGTGCCAGAAGTGCTGTTCGCGAAAATCACCGACGACCAGCGCGACGAATGGGCCGAAAAATTCGCAGGCGTGCGCAGCTGATCTGCCAAGGCTCCGCCGTCTGACCAGACCGAAAACGATCAAAGGCCAGCGCATCGCGCTGGCCTTTGATTTAGTCCCACCAGAGAACCCTGAACGGCGTTCAGGCCGCCAGCAACGGCAAACGGAACGCAAATGTGGTAAGACCGTCATCGCAGGTCACATCGATCTGACCGCTATGCGCCACCGCGATGGAAGATGCGATATGCAGGCCAAGCCCCAGCCCCTCGCCCTTGGTCTGGTCGCCACGTTGGTAGGGTTGGAACAGCTTTTGCTTCAGGCTTTCGGGGATCGGCGTGCCGCGGTTGGCAACGGAAATCACGGCCTCCGCCTCGCTGACGCGCCCGCGCACCGTGACCTCGCTGCCGTCATCGGCATAGCGCACTGCGTTCGATAACAGATTCGACACCGCTTGTGCCACGCGCGCGGCATCGCAGCTCACGGGGCGGTCAAAGTCCAGATCGACGGTGATCTTGTGATCGGGTGCTGCGGCGCGCACCTCTTCGACCACGTGGTTCAACGCGTCTTCCAACCCCGCGTCCGGCGTGGCCGAGATGCGGATACCGCCGCCCAACCGCGATTTTGCGTGCAGCATGATATTGTCGATGAGCTCGCTCATCCGGTGGATAGAGCTCCCCATCAGCGGCAGAATTTTCCGCGCCTTGTCTGACAGCGGCTCCTTGTCGAGCTGGCGCACACCCGCGTTCAGCGCCGCGACCGAATTGCGCAGGTCGTGGCCCAAGACGGCGACGAACTCCTCTTGCACGGCGGCCATCTGGCGTTCGTGCTCTACCAGTCGCTCCTGCGCCTCAAGCCGTTCTTCGGTTTCCAGACTGCGCCCGATGATATCGGCAAACATCTCGAGCATGGCAACAACGCGGGGGTGTTTGACGTCGCGCGGTTCGGTATCGATGGCGCAGAGGGTGCCAAAGAACGACCCGTTGCTGCGGAAGATCGGGATGGAGGCATAGCTGACGATGCCGAATTGAGCGGCAATCGGATGGTTACGATAGACATCATCCGTGGCGACATCGTTGAACATCACCTTCTCGGAGGTCTCGCGCACCGATTGGCAGAAGGTCTGGTCGATCCCGATCTCGTCACCTTCGGACAAGCCAAAGTTCACCTCGTCCACCGTGCGACAGGCGACCCAGCGATCGGTCGTCACCCGCGCCACAGCAGCAAAGCGCATATCCGTCGCCAGCATTACCGTTTCCAGCAACGTCCCCACAGTTTCGCTTGCCGCGAGCATTTCGATATCCGACTGGAAATCATGCGCACCGGCCAGATAGGCCTGATGATCCTGAATGATCGCGCGCATGTTCGTTTCGTCGTCCACCCGATATCCCCCATTTGTTTCGCATCCGCTACCATATGCACAGCCAAGAGCAACGACAATGCCATGATAACCGGCCTGTCACGCTTTTCGGAGACTGGGTTTAAGTGGTGGGATGAGTGGTGCGGGCGGTGGGACTCGAACCCACACGGGCACAAGGCCCAACAGATTTTAAGTCTGGTATGTCTACCATTCCATCACGCCCGCAGTGCCGCGCACAATAGCTAGGTTGCGGGCGGTGTAAATGGTCAGATGCAGGGCAGCCGGCATCAAAATCGCGATTGGCCCCCTTGCGCCTTCGCGGCTTACGCCATGTCCGCGAGCATGATTTCCTTGACCGCTTCCATCGCCACATAGGTAGAGGTGTTGGCGACATAGGGCAGCGTGGTCACCGTTTCGCCCAGAAAACGACGGTAGGCGGCCATGTCACGGGTGCGCACCTTAAGCAGGTAATCAAAGTTCCCTGCGATCATATGGGCCTGTTCGATTTCAGGCACACGGGACACGGCCTCGTTAAAGGCGCGCAGGGCGACCTCGCGGGTGTCTTCCAAACGGACCTCTACGAAAGCCACGTGATCCAGCCCCAGACGGATCGGGTCCAGCAGGGCGCGATAGCCCAGAATGACGCCGCTATCCTCAAGCCGTCTTAGCCGCGCTTGGGTGGGGGATTTGGACAGCCCGATCCGTTTGGCGAGGTCAGTGATGCTGATGCGCCCGTCTTCGGCCAGTACCGTCAGAATCGCCGCATCGAAGCGGTCCATTTTAAAGTCGTCGTTTGTCACGCAAGAGGCCCAATAATAAAGCGGTTTACCCACCAAACTGGCCGGAATCAGGAACTAATACTACTATTCCCGAGCTATTCTAGCGCAATTATCAGTTGGAGTACCTCATGGCACGCGATTCTTCCCCTATTTTGCGCCACCAGATTGACGCAGGCACCTACACCGACCAGGACAACGTCTTGCGTGAACTGGTGCGCAATGCGCATCTGTCGCCAGAGGAACGGGTCAAGATCTCGCAAGACGCGGCACAGATCGTACGCGATATCCGCGGCCATACCTCCCCCGGTATCATGGAAGTGTTTCTGGCCGAATACGGTCTGTCCACCGACGAAGGCGTCGCGCTGATGTGCCTTGCCGAAGCGCTGCTGCGTGTGCCCGACGCCGAGACCATCGACGCCTTGATCGAGGACAAGATCGCGCCCTCTGACTGGGGCCGGCATATGGGGCACTCCACCTCGCCGCTGGTGAACGCGTCCACATGGGCCCTGATGCTGACCGGCCGCGTGCTGGACGATGACCAACCCGGCCCCGTCCGCCACCTGCGCGCAGCCATCAAACGTCTGGGCGAACCGGTGATCCGCACCGCCGTCAGCCGCGCGATGAAGGAAATGGGCCGCCAGTTTGTTCTGGGCGAGAACATCAACGCCGCGATGGAACGCGCCAAGGGCATGGAGAAGAAGGGCTATACCTACAGCTATGACATGCTGGGCGAAGCCGCGCGTACCGAAAGCGATGCCAAACGCTATCACCTGAGCTACAGCCGCGCGATCTCTGCCATCGCGACGGCCTGCGTGCACAAGGACAGCCGCAAGAACCCCGGCATCTCGGTCAAGCTGTCGGCCCTGCATCCGCGCTATGAGGTAGCGCAGGAAGCATCCGTCATGCGTGATCTGGTGCCGCGTCTGAGGGCGCTTGCCTTGCTGGCGAAATCCGCCGGCATGGGGCTGAACGTCGACGCCGAGGAAGCCGACCGTCTGGGCCTGTCGCTGGATGTGATCGAAAAGGTGCTCTCTGAACCTGCGCTGTCGGGTTGGGACGGTTTCGGCATCGTGGTGCAGGCCTATGGCCCCCGTGCTGGTGTGGTGATCGATGCGCTGTATGACATGGCGATCCGTCATGATCGCAAGATAATGGTCCGCTTGGTGAAAGGTGCCTACTGGGACACCGAGATCAAACGCGCACAGGTCAAAGGTGTCGAGGGTTTCCCCGTCTTCACCCAAAAAGCTGCGACCGATGTGTCCTATATCGCCAACGCGCGCAAACTGCTGAACATGACCGACCGGATCTATCCGCAGTTCGCCACCCATAACGCGCATACGGTCGCCGCCGTACTGCATATGGCCGAGGATAAAGAGAAGTTCGAATTCCAACGTCTGCATGGCATGGGCGAAACCCTTCATAACATCGTGATGGATAAGCATGGCACCCATTGTCGCGTCTACGCCCCCGTGGGCGCACATGCCGATCTGCTGGCCTATCTTGTGCGACGCCTGCTGGAAAATGGCGCGAACTCAAGCTTTGTGAACCAGATCGTCGACGAAGACGTTGCCCCCGAGGTCGTCGCTGCCGACCCCTTCGACAGCCTTGCGGAAAGCGGTTTGTACATCCCCACCGGGCCCGAGCTTTATGCCCCTGCGCGCGTGAACTCGATGGGGTTCGATCTGATGCATACGCCGACGCTGGATGTGATCGAATCCGCCCGCGCGCCGTGGAAAGCCCACCGTTGGGCCGTCGTGCCGCTGTTGAACGGCGAGGCAAAGCCCAAGAAATCGGCACGCCTGATGAACCCTGCTGCCTCTGGCCGCAGCCCCGGCACCGTACGCAACGCGTCCGAGGCTGATGTCGCCAAAGCGTTGGACAATGCCGCCGTCTGGGACGCCCCGCTAGAGGAACGCCGCGAGGTCCTGTTGCGCGCAGCCGATATGCTGGAATCGCACTACGGCGAGATTTTCGCCCTGCTGTCGCGCGAGGCCGGCAAAGGCCTGCCCGACTGCGTGGCAGAACTGCGCGAGGCGGTGGATTTCCTGCGCTACTACGCCGAGCAGGCGACCAACACCCCCCCCGCCGGCATTTTCACCTGCATCTCGCCGTGGAACTTCCCGCTGGCGATTTTCTGCGGGCAGGTCAGCGCGGCACTGGCTGCGGGCAATGCGGTGCTGGCCAAGCCGGCGGAACAGACCCCGCTGATCGCCTTCCTTGCCGTGACCTTGCTGCATGATGCCGGCGTGCCGCGTCACGCGTTGCAACTGCTGCCCGGCGGTGGCGAGGTCGGCGCGGCGCTGACCTCGGACAAACGGATCAACGGCGTGGCCTTCACCGGATCTACCGCCACAGCGCTGCGCATCCGGTCCGCGATGGCTGAACATTGTGACCCCGGTGCGATTCTGATCGCGGAAACGGGGGGGCTGAACGCCATGATCGTCGACAGCACCGCCCTGCCCGAACAGGCCGTGCAATCGGTTGTCGAAAGCGCGTTCCAATCTGCCGGGCAACGCTGCTCTGCCCTGCGCTGCCTCTATATCCAGGAAGACATCGCCGAAGATGTGATCGAGATGCTCGAAGGCGCGATGGACGCTCTGGTCATGGGCAACCCTTGGGACATCTCGACCGACGTGGGCCCCGTGATCGACGAGACCGCGCAAAAAGGCATCGCCGACCATATCGAGACCGCCCGCGCCGAGGGTCGGATCATCGCCGAGCTGACCGCCCCCACCGTCGGCACGTTCATCGCGCCGACAATGATCCGCGTGAACGGGATCGCTGATCTGGAGCGCGAAATTTTCGGCCCTGTTCTGCACATTGCCACGTTCAAGGCGACCGAACTCGACAAGGTCATCAACGCGATCAATGCCACGGGCTACGGGCTGACCTTCGGGCTGCACACCCGCATCGATGACCGGGTGCAGCATGTCTCGGAACGGATCGAGGCGGGCAACATATACGTCAACCGCAACCAGATCGGCGCGATCGTCGGCAGCCAGCCCTTCGGCGGCGAAGGCCTGTCGGGTACAGGTCCGAAAGCAGGCGGTCCGAACTACCTCCCCCGTTTCAGCGCGCCTGACCTCAAGGTGGTGGAAGACACATGGGACAGCACGCAGAAAGACCTGCCCAAGCTGCCCGGCCACAGTGGGGCCTTCCTTGAAACCATCACGCTGCCGGGGCCTACGGGCGAATCCAACCGGCTCAGCACCCTGCCGCGTCCGGCGCTCTTGTGCATGGGGCCGGGCAAGGACACCGCAGCCGAGCAAGCCCGCGCGGTCACGGCCCTTGGCGGGAATGCGGTGGAGCTGTCAGGCAGCATCGACGCGACCGCGCTGACCGATGGGCCAGCCTATGGTGGTGTGCTCTGGTGGGGTGACGAGGCGACCGCGCGCAAACTGGAACAAGCCCTGTCTGAACGCGACGGGCCGATCATCCCGCTGCTGCGCGGGCTTCCAGATACCGCCCGCGTCCGCGCCGAACGCCATGTCTGCGTCGACACCACCGCCTCTGGCGGGAACGCGCAGCTGCTGGGGGCTGCCGGCTGATCTGCCATAAGGGCGGGCGTTCCGACGCCCGCCCTTGACCACACCCGCGCAATGGCTAAGGGTCAGCCCATGTTCCCCATTCGCGATCACAACCCGTCCGGCCGCACGCCCTATGTCACCTATCTGCTGATGGCGGTGAACATCGGCGTTTTCCTCAGCTATGTCGGGCTTTTCAGCGACGACCGCGCGCTCAATATCTTCTTCTTCGACTGGGCGCTCATCCCCGGCCGCGTCACCACCGGGGATGGCTATACCGGCATCCTCACCTCGATGTTCCTGCACGGCGGCTGGATGCATCTCGCGGGTAACATGCTGTTTCTCTACATCTTTGGCGACAATATAGAAGACGAGATGGGCCACGGCGGCTATTTGCTGTTCTACCTCGCCTGCGGGCTGCTGTCGGCGCTGGCTCATGTGATCTCTGCCCCCTATTCGCCGGTCCCGACAGTCGGGGCATCGGGCGCGATTGCGGGGGTGATGGGCGGCTATCTGTTGCTTTATCCCAAAGCCAAGGTCGACATCCTGATCATCTTTATCGTGTTCTTCCGCATCTTCCCGATCCCCGCATGGATCATGCTGGGCTTGTGGCTGGGGATGCAGTTTATCGGCGGCGTCGGGGCGGACCCGACCGTGGGCGGTGTCGCCTATTGGGCGCACGCGGGCGGGTTTATCGTGGGCATGGTGCTGACCATTCCACTGTGGCTGCGCTTGGGCGGGCCGCGCTTCTGGTCGGCCACGGACGGCCACCCGCCGCACCCGCAAGCGACCTACCCCACCTCCGCCAGCCGGATCCCGAAAGTGAAACGAAAATGACCGCCAGCACCCATAGCGCGACCTGTCACTGCGGCAGCGTCACCCTGACCGCCACCCTGCCAGAGGGACTCTCTTCGGCCACACGCTGCACCTGTTCCTTTTGCCGCCGCCGCGCGGCACCGGCGGTGACGGCGCTCACCAGCGCGCTCAAGGTGACCAAAGGGGCCGAGCATCTAACGCTCTACACCTGGGGCACCCATACGGCGAAACATTACTTCTGCAAGATCTGTGGCATCTACATGTACCACCAGCGTCGATCCGACCCCGCGCAATGCGGCGTCAATCTGGGGTGTATCGACGGGGCCGCGCCCTGGACACATGAACCGATCCCCTACACCGACGGTATCAACCACCCGTCAGACAAATAGCCGACGGGCGCTTCCAAATGGTTTAAATCCTCGCCGAAGGCATCCCGCCCTCGGCCACAGGATCACCCGCGTGCGATTTTTGAAAATCCGCTGAACAACGCCTCATTGGCGCAGACGATCTCGCCATCGTCCAGGATGTTGCCTTCGGGGTTCAGTGGCTCGACCATGCCGCCTGCTTCGCGCACGATCAACATGCCCGCTGCCAGATCCCATTTGTTCAACCGGCGCTCCCAGTAGCCGTCATAGCGACCGGCGGCCACATAGGCCAGATCCAGCGCGGCAGAGCCCCAGCGACGCACACCGGCGCAGACCGGCAGGATGCGGCCCAAATCACGCAGGGTGTCCGGCAAATCTCCGCGACCGCCAAAGGGCAGACCGGTGGCAAAAACCGATTCAATCATCCGCGAACGGCCCGAGACGCGCAAACGGCCTTCGTTCATCCAGGCACCGGTGCCTTTTTCGGCAAAGAACATCTCGTCCTTGGCGGGATCAAAGACGACGCCCGCGACGATCTGGCCTTTATGCTCCAACGCGATGGAGACCGCCCAATGGGGCAGACCGTGCAAAAAGTTCGTTGTCCCGTCCAGCGGATCGACGATCCAGCGGCGTGTGGGGTCTTGCCCCTCTTCCTCGCCACCCTCTTCGGCCAGCCAGCCATAGGTCGGGCGTGCGCCCATCAGCTCGGCCTTGAGCGTCTTTTCCGCCTGAATATCGGCGCGGCTGACAAAGTCGCCGGCCCCCTTCATGGACACCTGAAGGTTCTCGACCTCACGGAAATCCTTGACCAACCCGCGCCCCGCCCGGCGGGCCGCCTTGATCATGATGTTTAGATTTGCACTGCCAACCATATTTCCGTGTCCTTTGATGGATCAGGCCGTGCGTATAAGCCCCCATGCCGCATTTGCCAAGGGGGGCAGCGGCATCTGACGCAACGTGGCGCGCGCGGTTGCCTTGCTTGCCTTCGATTTCCATATAACGTGCCAGAAACATTGCTAAGGAGGAAAGCAAAATGTCCGACCAGATGAAACGAATTGTGCTTGCGTCGCGCCCTGACGGGGCCCCGACCGCCGATAACTTCCGCCTTGAAGAAGGGCCCGTGCCCACCCCCGGTGACGGCGAAGTGCTGGTCCGTGTGAAATACATGTCGCTTGACCCCTATATGCGTGGCCGCATGGACGACGCGAAATCCTATGCGGCCCCGGTGCCTGTCGGCGGCACGATGGAGGGCGGTTCGGTCGGGGAGGTCATCGCCTCCAACAGCCCCGACTTCAAACCCGGCGATCATGCGTTCGGGATGCTGGGCTGGGCCACACATGGCGTGCTGCCTGCGAACCAACTGCGCAAGGTCGATCCGGATCAGGTGTCGATCACCACGTCGCTTGGGGTTCTGGGCATGCCCGGATTTACCGGCTGGCAAGGTTTGATGGAATATGGTCGCCCGAAGGAGGGTGAAACACTCGTCGTCGCGGCGGCAACGGGTCCGGTCGGCTCGATGGTCGGCCAGATCGCCAAGTCGCACGGGTTGCGCGTCGTGGGCATTGCAGGCGGCGCGGACAAATGCGCCATGGCCAAGGAACACTTTGGCTTTGACGAATGCATCGACCACCGCGCCTATGACGACGCGAAATCCCTGCGCGCCGCGTTGAAAGACGCCTGCCCCAAGGGGATCGACATCTATTTTGAAAACGTCGGTGGCAAAGTGCTTGAAGCCGTGATCCCGATGATGAACCCGCATGGGCGTATCCCGATCTGCGGTATGATCGCATGGTATAACGCCGGTGGTCTGGGTGCTGGTGCCGCCGAAGAGGCGCTGACCGCGCCGAAACTCTGGCGCACGATCCTTGTGAATTTCCTCAGCGTGAACGGCTTCATCATCTCGAACCACTGGAACAACTTCCCCAAGTTCCTCAAGGAAGTCGCCCCCAAGGTCGCCGACGGCACCATTGCGGTGAAAGAGGACATTACCGAGGGTCTGGAAAACGCGCCACAAGCGTTCATGGACCTGCTGACCGGTGGCAACCAAGGCAAGGCCATCGTCAAGGTTGGCTAACACCCTACCGGTGGGGGCGTCCGCGCCCCTGCCCTTCTTCGCATGAATGCGAGCCTCCCCGCCCCCTTGAAAAACACCGCGACACGTGTCATATATTTGACGACACATGACGAAAAGGAGTTCAGCCATGGGTGCGACGGCCTTTCAATCCGACAGCAGTGCAATCCCCCTGATCGACGTGGATGCAGAGGACGCCGTGCGTGCGTTCCATCTGCTGGGCGGGCGCAAGGTGATCAACCAGACGGTGCGCAACTCGCTTGATGCGCATGATGTGATCGTCAAAGGCATCTCCTCCAAAGCGCTGCTGCATCTGGTCGATACCGTGTCGGTGTTGTCCTCGGGCGATGCGCTGAACAAGGCGATCGGGATGAGCCTGCGCACGCTTCAACGCAAGAAAGCCGACAAGGGCAAGGACCGTCTGTCCCCCGAACAAAGCAGCCGCGCGTGGCGCTTTGCCGAGCTGCTGGCGCAGGCGACGGATGTCTTGGGCGATCAGGACGCCGCAGAAGCATGGATGCTGGCCCCTGCCATCGGCCTTGATAACCGCCGTCCGATTGACCTGCTGTCGTCGGCAGCGGGGGCGGAAGCCGTTGAAAACGCGCTCACCCGGATGGAGTACGGGGTCTACGCTTGACCCCTTTGCCCCCGCCGCTTGGGACGGGCGAGCTGCGGTTTTGGCGGCTGGATCAGCGGCAGCATGCGCCCACATGGCACAGCGGCGAAGGGGCTTACCGCGTCGGTGGACGCTGGAACAGCAGCGGTGTGCGGGCGGTCTATACCGCGCTCGACCCTGCCACCGCGATCCTTGAGGTTGCGGTGCACAAGGGGTTCAAGGCGCTGGACACCGCGCATCACGTGCTGACATCGGGCCGTGTGATCGACCCGACGACGGTGCATATGGTGCAAGCCGCGGATGTCCCCAACCCGAACTGGCTGGTGCCCGGTGCCCATGGTGCGGGGCAAAAGGGATTTGGCGACGCGCTGCTGCGCGATCACCTGTTTGTGCTGATCCCGTCAACGGTATCGCGGCACAGCTGGAACCTGATCTTTGACGCCCAAAAGGCAGCCGATCACTACGACGATGTGGTGCAGGAAGACTTCGCGCTCGACCCGCGGCTGCACCGCTAAGGGCAGCAGCGATCAGGCCCGCTGCAGTTTGCGCGCCTCTTCCCCTGCCAACCCCAAGAGCTTGGTCATAAACGGTTTCTCCAGATCATCCTCGCGCACCGCCGCATAAAGCCTGCGGGTGATGCCGTTATCGGTCAGCGGACGGGTGACGTAATCATTGCTGTATTTCACCTCGCGCACGACCCAATCGGGCAACACCGACACGCCCCTGTTCGACGCGACCAGCAGCAGGATCACCGCCGTAAGCTCCACCTGCCGGATCGCGAGCGGTTCGACCTTGGCGGGGATCAAGAGCTGGCTGAACACATCCAGACGAGTCCGTTCCACCGGATAGGTGATCAGCGTCTCGCCCCTGAAATCCGCCGCTTCAACAAAGGGCTTCTGCGCCAAGGGATGCGTGCTGGAGGCGACAAAGACCGCCTTGTAATCAAACAGCTCGACGAATTTCACGCCCGGCAGTTCTTCGGGGTCGGAAGACACCACCAGATCGACTTCTTCGCGCAGCAAGGCAGGTAAGGCGTCAAAGGCCAGACCGGGGCGGATATCGACATCCACATCGGGCCAGCTTTTGCGGAATTGTTCGAGCACGGGGAACAGCCATTCGAAACAGGCGTGACATTCGATCGCGATATGCATGCGCCCTGTGCTGCCCGCGCGCAGCCCCATGAATTCGGCCTGCGCTGCTTCAAGCTGCGGCAAGACCTGCTGCGCCAGCTTGAGCAGCCGCAAGCCTGCGGGCGACAATTTCAGCGGTTTGGACCGGCGCACGAACAGTTCCACGCCAGCCTGATCCTCCAACCCCTTTACCTGATGGGACAGGGCTGATTGGGTGATGTTCATCGTCTCTGCCGCGCGGGCCAGCCCGCCTGCTTCGTGAATCGCCTGAATGGTGCGCAGGTGACGGAACTCGATATGCATATGAGGCGTTCCTCATGTTGAAAATGAAAGTTATGAGTTTGTTTCACAACCGCATCTGTGCGACAAGAGACGAAAGCTAAAAACAGGATCGTAAAAATGACCAGTCCCGCCGTTTCATTCGAAGTCTTCCCGCCCAAATCCGTGGACGCGTCGTTCCGTCTTTGGGACACGGCGCAGGCCTTGGCACCGCTGGCCCCACGTTTCTTTTCCGTGACCTACGGCGCGGGCGGGTCTACCCGCGACCTGACCCATGATTCTGCGCATGTGCTGCGCCGCACCTCTGGCCTGCCGGTTGCCGCGCATCTGACCTGCGTGGGGGCCAGCAAGGCCGAGACGCTTGAGGTCGCCGACAGCTTTGCCGAGATCGGGGTGACCGATATTGTCGCCCTGCGCGGGGATCCCGAAAACGGTGCGCCGACCTTTACGCCCCACGCGGACGGCTTTGCCGACAGTGTCGAACTGATCGAGGCGCTGGCAAAGACCGGCAAGTTCACCCTGCGCGTCGGGGCCTACCCCGAACCGCACCCCGAATCCCACGATCAGGCGCAGAACGTAGAATGGCTGAAACGCAAATTCGACGCTGGCGCGGACGAGGCGATCACCCAGTTCTTCTTCGAGACCGAAACGTTCCTGCGCTTCCGGGACGCCTGTGCCGCGGCGGGGATCACCAAGACGATCACCCCGGGCATCATGCCGGTGACAAACTGGAAATCGGCGCGCAACTTTGCCACCCGCTGCGGGGCCAGCGTGCCAGCAGCACTGGACGAAGCCTATGCCGCCGCGATCCGCGATGACCGGCACGATCTGCTGTCCACCGCGCTCTGCACCGAAATGTGCAGCGAGCTGGTGTCGGAAGGTGTCGAGAACCTGCACTTCTACACGCTCAACCGGCCCGAGCTGACCCGCGCCGTCTGTCGTGCCCTTGGGGTGACGGCGCAAACATCGCTGTCCGACGTGGCGTAAAACCACCGCACAACTTGCCCTTGGGTCAAGAACAGAACAGTCTTCTCCGGCATTCAACTGCCGGAGATTTTTTATGCCACGCCTCGCCGAAACACCCGAAGATTTGCTGAGCCAATCCGAAGCGCTCTCTCTCAGCGGGTTGGAATTCATGCAGAAGATCCTGGACGGCACCAACCCCGGCCCGCCGATTGGCGGCACCTTGGGCTATGCGCTGCATGACGTGTCCGAGGGCCGCGCGGTATTTCGTGGCACGCCCGAGTTCAACGTGACCAACCCGATGGGGACCGTGCATGGGGGCTGGTACGGCACCTTGCTCGATTCCGCGATGGCCTGCGCCGTGATGACCAAAGTCCCGCGCGGGTCGGTTTATACGACCCTAGAATACAAGATTAACATTCTGCGTTCGATCCCCTTGGGCATGCAGATCGACTGCATCGGCACGACCGATCACGTGGGTCGTTCTACCGGTGTCGCACATGGCGAGATTCGCGGGGTCGAGGATGGCAAGCTGTATGCCACCGGCTCAACCACCTGCATCGTGATGAAGATCACGGGCTAAACCGCAGTCTCGGGGCGGGTGATGCGCCCCGAGACAAGCCAAGCTCACTCTGCCGCGATGGCGCTGTCGTTCAGCAAGGCCCAGACTTTATGCGGTGTGAACGGCATGTCGGCCTGACGCACGCCACGCGCCCACAGGGCATCCTGTACCGCGTTCGACACGGCCGCCAATGCACCCACGGTCCCCGCCTCGCCACAGCCCTTCATCCCCATCAGGTTCGCCGTAGATGGCACGGGTTCGGAGTTGAAGGACACGAACGGCACATCCGCCGCGCGCGGGATCGCGTAATCCATGAAAGAGGCCGTCAGCAGTTGGCCGTCTTCGTCATAGACCACATGCTCCTGAATAGCTTGGCCGATGCCCTGCACCACCCCGCCATGCACCTGACCTTCGGCCAGCATCGGGTTGATCAGATTGCCAAAATCATCCACCACCGTATACCGGTCGACGGTCACAACGCCTGTTTCGGGGTCGATCACCACCTCGGACACATGGGCCCCGTTGGGATAGCTGCGCCCCGGCAAGGTCGCCCGTTCGTGGTGCACCAGCAGATCGTCGCGGCCTTTCTGGCGGGCCATCTCGGCGACCTCCAGCATGGTGGGGGTCATGTTTGACCCGTCCGCGCGGAAGCGTTCGTCGTCAAAGCTGATCTGCGCCGCAGGCACGCCCATTTCGTCAGACAGAAAGGCGGTGAAAGCTTCGGTCATCTTGGCCACCGTCGCCAGCGTTGCCGTGCTTTGCGTGGTGACAGAGCGCGAGCCGCCAGTCCCGCCGCCCTGTTTGATCAGATCGCTATCGCCTTGAATGACGTGGATCAGTTCAGCCGGGATCCCGGTCTGATCCGATAGGAATTGCGCATAGACGGTTTCATGCCCCTGTCCGTTCGATTGAGTGCCAACATAGATGGACACGGTGCCGTCTTCGTTGAACGCGACCTTGGCCCCCTCTGCCGGATCGCCAAGGATGCTTTCGATGTAATAGCAAAGCCCCTGCCCGCGCAGCAGCCCCTTGGCCGCATCCGCCGCCTTGCGCGTTGCAAAGCCATCATGATCCGCCTCGACGGCGACGCGGGTCAGCAAGCGGTTGAATTCGCCCACATCGTAAAGCTCACCCGTGGCAGAGGTATAGGGAAACTGTTCAGGCTTGATAAAGTTGATCCGGCGCAGTTCCCACGGGTCGATGCCCAACTCGCGCGCGGCGCGGTCCATCAAGCGCTCCAGCACATAAATCGCCTCGGGTCGGCCGGCACCACGATAGGCATCGGTCTGCACCGTGTTGGTGTAGTAGCCTTCGACCTGCAGCCATGTGGTCTGCACATCATAGACACCCATCAAGACCTTGCTGAACAGCAGCGCCTGAATGGGCTGGCCGAACTGGCTGTTATAGGCCCCGAGGTTGCATTTGGTGCGGACGCGGTAGGCCGTGATCTTGTTGTTTTCGTCAAAAGCGAATTCCGCAAGCGAGGTCAGATCGCGCCCGCCATTATCGCTGAGCATGGCTTCGGTCCGGTCCGACATCCAGCGCACCGGACGCCCCAAGGCCCGCGCCGCCTGCGCAACCGAGAAATATTCGGGATAGGCCGCCGCCTTCATGCCGAAACCGCCGCCTGTGTCGGGGTTTGTGACCTGCACGTGGTCATCATCCAGCCCGAAAACGCGCTTGAGGTTGCCCTTGTGCACCCAGACGCCCTGCCCGTTGTTCGCAAGATGCACCTTGCCGTCGTTCCATTCCGCATAGCAGCCGCGCGGCTCCATCGCGTTGACGATGATACGGTTGTCGCCCACGTTCAGACTGACGGTTTTCGCTGCGGCATCAAATGCCTTTTGCGTCGCCGCCTCGTCGCCCATGCCCCAGTCGAACGCCATGTTATCCGGCGCTTCGGGGTGCAGCGTCTCTCCGCCCCGTTCCAACGTCATATGGGTGGGCAGATCGTCAACGTCGAATGCGATCAACTCCGCCGCGTCGCGCGCCTGGTTCAATGTCTCGGCAATCACCACCGCGACGGGCTCCCCCACGAAGCGCACGCGCCCCTTGGCGAGCATCGGACGCAAGGGCTTGGCCCCTTCCGTGCCATCGCGGTTCTGCAACACGGTCGCCGCCATAGAGATATCCATCCCGGCCGCTTCCAGATCCTCGATCGTGAGCACCGCATGCACGCCCTCTGCCTCGACCGCATCTGTGACATCCAGCGTTGTGATCACCCCATGTGCGACGGGCGAGCGGAAGAAATAGGCATGCAGCGCGTCGGTTGGCGCGATGTCATCCACATAGCGCCCCTCGCCGGTCAGAAACCGCACATCCTCGACCCGTTTGACCGGTTGGCTTTTCCCGAATTTTTCCATCTGGCGGCATCCTTTGATCATCATCTTGGTGTTGCGCCCGACCTTAAGCGCCAAACCGGCGATGTCCATACGACGCGGGGCGAAAGCTGGCGCTGCTACGCCAAGTTTTCGGCCCCCCAGCCTTCCCCTTTACGCCCCGCTCGGCTAGATCATCCCAAAGCTCAAAGCGCTACGTGAATAGAAGGACGCTGATCATGGCCCTCGACAAGAATTTTGACGCCGCCCAGGCCGAAGCCCGCCTCTATGCCGCATGGGAAGAGTCCGGTGCCTTCAAGGCCGGTGCCAATGCCTCGCGCAAGGAAACCTTTTCGGTCATGATCCCGCCGCCCAACGTGACAGGATCGCTGCACATGGGCCACGCGTTCAACAATACATTGCAGGATATTCTGGTGCGTTGGCACCGGATGCGCGGCTTTGACACGCTATGGCAGCCAGGTCAGGACCACGCCGGTATCGCGACGCAGATGGTGGTGGAACGCGAGCTTGCCAAAGACGGCAAACGCCGCACCGATTTCACCCGCGAGGATTTCACCGCCAAAGTCTGGGAGCAAAAGCAGAAGTCCGGCGGCACGATCATCGGCCAGCTTAAACGTCTGGGCACCTCGCTTGATTGGTCGCGCAACGCCTTTACCATGTCCGGTGCCCCCGGTGCCCCCGCGGGCGAGGAAGGCAACTTCCACGACGCCGTGATCAAGGTCTTCGTGGATATGTATAACAAGGGCCTGATCTATCGCGGCAAGCGTCTGGTCAACTGGGACCCGCATTTCGAGACCGCGATTTCCGATCTGGAGGTCGAGAATATCGAGGTCGCGGGCCATATGTGGCATTTCAAATATCCGCTCGCGGGCGGGCAGACCTATGAATATGTCGAGAAGGATGCCGACGGCAACGTGACCCTGCGCGAGACGCGCGATTACATTTCCATCGCCACCACGCGCCCCGAAACCATGCTGGGCGATGGCGCGGTCGCGGTTCACACCTCTGACGAACGCTATGCGCCGATCGTTGGCAAGCTGTGCGAAATCCCCGTCGGCCCCAAAGCGCAGCGCCGCCGTATCCCGATCATCACCGACGAATACCCCGACAAGAATTTCGGCTCGGGCGCGGTGAAGATCACCGGCGCGCATGACTTCAACGACTACGGCGTTGCCAAACGCAACAACATCCCGCTCTACGCGCTGATGGACACCCGCGGTGCGATGCGTGCCGACGGCCTGCCCTATGACGCCGCCGCCGCCCGCGCGGCCGCCATCGCCGAAGGCCGTGAAGACGCGCCCGCGGACGCGACAGAGATCAACCTCGTCCCCGAAGAATACCGCGGCCTCGACCGGTTCGAAGCCCGCACCAAGGTCATCGCCGACATCACCGCCGAAGGCCTCGCCGTCATGGTGCCGCCGACCGATCCGCGTTTGGGCAAACCCGTCAAAGCCCCCCTCGCCCCCGAAGAAGGCGGCGAAGAGCGGGACGAGACGCTGGTCCCGTTGGTCGAGCCCAAAAAGATCATGCAGCCCTTCGGCGACCG
>NZ_DGMH01000040.1:8320-9067 GCF_002388305.1 Sulfitobacter sp. UBA4523 | reverse complement strand
GTCCAGCTGGCCCATTCCTTCTGTGCCTTTTCCGCCTGGGCGATGGCACCGGCCACCTGCGCACGGCTGAGGTTGGCGACCTTGGCAATCACATCGCCGCGGGCGGGGTTCACTACATCAAAGGTGCCATCGTCGCCATCCACCCATTCGCCACCGATATAGGCGCGGGTCTCTAGCAGACTTGGATCCTTGAGCATTGATTTCAGGTCAGTCTTTGCGTCAGTCATTTTGATCTCTCCGCTTTTGTCTGTGGTTACCCAAAGCAACAAACGCTATGATTGTCTAGTTCCAGTTCGTATCGGGACGCTGACGGAGGACCACATGCAGCTAGACGACGCCTATGCCAACGCCGCTTATATCGATAACGCAGAGGCATATCCGCCCCGCTGGAAAGACGCCGCAGCGGCATTCCGCAAGAAGCTGGGGTTTCGTGCGCAAAAGAATATCTCTTACGGGCCGACCGACCGCGAAATCTATGATCTGTTTGAACCCGAAGGCGTGTCGCGGGGCACGGTGATCTTTGTCCATGGTGGCTATTGGAAAGCGTTTGCTCCTGCCGATTGGTCCCATCTGGCGGCGGGCCCCCTGGCGCGCGGCTATGCGGTTGCGATGGTCGGCTATGACCTGTGCCCCGATGTGCGGATCAGCCAGATCACCGGACAAGTCGCTCGCGCCATTTCCGAGATCGCCAACCGCACCCAAGGTGCGCTGGCGCTTGTCGGCCATTCCGCGGGTGGGCAGCAGGTT
>NZ_DGMH01000040.1:4639-8265 GCF_002388305.1 Sulfitobacter sp. UBA4523 | reverse complement strand
GCGGGTGGGCAGCAGGTTGCCCGCATGACCGACCCGTTGATCCTGTCCGGCGATGTCCGCGACCGGATCGAGAATATCGTGTCCATCTCGCCCGTGGCAGATCTGATGCCGCTGTTACAGACCTCTATGAACGACATCCTTCAGCTGGACGAAGCCGAAGCGACGGCGGAAAGCCCCGTGAATATGACGCCGCCTCATGGGGTGAACGTCACGATCTGGGTCGGGGCCGATGAACGCCCCGCCTTTCTGGAGCAGGCCGAGCAATTCTCGCGCGTGTGGGGGGCCAAGCAGTTCGTCGTCGAGGGGCGCCACCACTTTGACATTATCGACCTGCTGGAAGACCCCGACAGCGATATGGTGAAAGCGCTGCTTGGCATAAAGTGAGCCTTGATCGGGCCGCGCAAATCGGCGAGACAGGGGGCGGGTTGGGACGATGGCGTCGTCCTGCATTTCACGGCCCTTGCGTCCTGCACGCCGGGACCTTTCTGAGAAGGAGGGTCTGATATGACCAATACATCTAAAACCGCCCGTCCCGATATGTACCGTTTCCATAACGGCACGAAGTCTCCGCTGCCGTTTGACACCGCTGAATACGAAGCGCGTCTGGAAGAGCTGCGCGAACGGATGGATGCGGCCGGAGCGACGGCGGCGGTCTTCACGTCGATGCACAATATCGCCTATTATTCGGGCTTTCTGTATTGCGCCTTTGGCCGCCCCTATGGGCTGGTGGTGACCGAGACAGACTGTGTGACGATTTCCGCAGGCATCGACGCCGGTCAGCCGTGGCGCCGAAGCTTTTGCGACAACATCACCTACACCGACTGGCAGCGCGACAATTACTGGCGCGCCGTCGCCTCGGTTACGGGCAAGGGCGCGGTGATCGGCTATGAGGGGGACCACCTGACGCTAATGCAGCGCGACAAGCTGGAAGATTTCCTTGAGCCGGTGGTGATGATCGACCTGTTCGAGACGACCATGCGCCAGCGGATGCACAAATCTGCGGCAGAGATTGCGTTGATCCGTCAGGCCGCTCAGGTTGCTGACGTGGGCGGCTATGCGATCCGCGATGCGGTCCAGGTCGGCGCGCGCGAGATCGACATCGCAATGGCAGGCCGCGACGCGATGGAGCTTGAGATTGCCAAGCGGTTTCCCGACGCCGAATACCGCGACACCTGGGTGTGGTTCCAATCCGGCATCAATACCGATGGTGCGCATAATCCGGTCACTGCGCGGCAACTGGAGCGCGGCGATATCCTGTCGCTGAACACCTTCCCGATGATCTCGGCCTATTACGTGGCGCTGGAACGCACCATGTTCGCCGGAGAGGTGGACCCAGCCAGCCTGAAAATCTGGGAGGCAAATGTCGCTGCCCATGAATACGGGATGAGCCTGCTGAAGCCCGGTATCAGCTGCGCCGATGTGACCCACAAGATCAACGCCTTCCTCGAAGAACGTGACCTGCTGCAATACCGCACCTTCGGCTATGGTCATTCGTTCGGCGTGCTGTCGCATTTCTATGGCCGCGAGGCAGGGCTGGAGCTGCGCGAGGACATCGACACGGTGCTTGAACCCGGCATGGTCATCTCGATGGAGCCGATGCTGACCCTTCCCGAAGGCCAACCCGGCGCGGGCGGCTACCGCGAACATGATATTCTGGTGATCACAGAAGACGGCAACGACAATATCACCGGCTATCCTTATGGCCCTGATTTCAACGTCGTAGGCTGATTGCGCTGCCCCCCTTCACGGGGGGCAAACGCCCTTTTGGCGGTTGGGGGTGACCGCGAGTACAAACAGGGAATATGGCTTGACGTACCCTGTCACGTCGATATCTTGACGCATCGCTGTCGCGGGATGGGGGTGTCAGGCCATATCCGTGCCTATCGTCTGCATCCTTAGTCTTGGTTAAAAGTGCTTTCCGCACGCTGTTTCGTGAGTGTTCCCGATGAAAGCATCTTTGATAGAACAAGAAGAAATGCGCCTCGCGTTGCTGCGGGGATATAATATTCTGGATACCGCCCCCGAAGAAGGGTTCGATGACATCACGCGCCTCGCGGCAGAGATTTGCGAGGTGCCGATCGCGCTGATCTCTTTGGTGGATGAAGACCGCCAGTGGTTCAAATCCAAGGTCGGGCTTGAAATTGACGGCAGCGACATAACCGACAGTATTTGCGCCCATGCCATCGCGGGCGATGACTACCTGGAGGTGACCGACACCACCGCCGATCCGCGCACCGCTGACAATAATTTCGTCACTGGCGAGGATTCGATCCGGTTCTATGCCGGTGCCTTGCTGGAGGATGACAAGAATCTGCCGCTTGGGACGCTCTGCGTGCTGCATAAGAAACCGCATCAGCTGAATGATTTTCAGCGCCGTGCGCTCAAGGTGCTGGCGGGGCAGGCGATGCGGCAGATCGAGCTGCGCAAGGCACTGGCCGATGCCGAGGTGCTGCGCAAAGAGGTCGACCACCGCGTGAAAAACTCGCTCCAGTCCCTAGAGGCATTGATCCGCATCCAGATCCGCAGCGAAAAATCCCCCGAAGCCCGCGCCGCGCTGGACACCATTCAGGGCCGCCTGTCGACCATCAGCAGCCTGCATGAAGCGTTGTACCTGACTGAAACCGGTGCCGCGGTGGATATCGCAGCCTTCCTGAAGAAGGTCGCCCATTCCACCAGTGAACAATTGCCCGACGGGGTGCAGGTGAACATAGAGGTCGATCAGGCGCATCTGTCGTCTCGCTCTGCGTCATCCGTGGGGATGATCGTGAACGAGGCGATGACCAACGCTGCGAAATACGCCTACGAGGGCCGCAAGCGCGGGACACTCGACCTGCGCGGCGAACGCAAGGGCGGCTTCTACCACCTCAGCTGCATTGACGACGGCCCCGGTATTCCCAAAGATCGGACCACGGGCACGGGGCTCGGCATGCGCATCCTGCTTGCCGCCGCCCAGCAATTGGGCGGAGAGCTGGAAACGCCAGAGCGTGAAAGCGGCGGCGAGATCAAGATCGTCTGGCCCGTCACCGACTGACACCCGGCCCGGGGCACAAGAGAGGCGCAGGGATTATGCTGGCTTTGTTAAGGTTGATCGTCATCGGGTTCGTCGTTCTAACGATCATCTATATCGCCCTGTCGATCTATTCGCGTCGGGTGCGGCGCGGCAAGCTCTACCAGAAGTGGGCGGACGGGCCGCGTCTTGTGGATCGCGACATTTTCGTGCAACGAGGGCTCAAACGATATGACGGGTCAATCCGTCGCAAGCTGATCCTTGGGGTCTATATTGTCCCGGTGGGGCTGGTCATCCTGACCGTCTACCTCACCAACTTTAACTAAGGGGTAACGCCGATGGCGATCATCAAATGGACCTTCTGGGGTGTGATCTGGCTGATCATTGCCGCGTTCTTTCACTATACGCTGCCTCAGGTCGATATCGTGCGGATCACCGACACCTATGAAAAGCGCATCGACTTTGGCGAGAACTCGATCTTCTGGTCGCATGCGGATGTGGGCAACAGCACCGCCTTGGGCAACCGCGATGTTTTCTTCATCCAGACGCGTCGGGCCAAAGGCGACGTCATGGTTTATCGCAACGAGGATACCGGCTGGGGCTGGCCGCCCTATTTCAA
>NZ_DGMH01000040.1:0-4522 GCF_002388305.1 Sulfitobacter sp. UBA4523 | reverse complement strand
GGCCACCGTATTTCAAGTTCGACACGACCAACCTGCAGGCCGAGGCATCTGACCTGAAATCCGCCGCCGGTACGCCGCAGTATGTCGCGGTCAAGCATTACGGCTGGCGCAACGAGTTCCTGTCGATCTTCCCCAACGCGGTGTCCGTGCGCGTGGTGGACGGGCCGGATGCCAGCAAGGGCATCCCGTTCCTGAATATCATCATCCTGACCCTGTTTGCGGCCCTGGTCTATGCGATCTGGGTCCGCTGGCGTCGGTTCAAACGTGCGCGCATCGATCCGACGTTAGAGCGGCTGGAAGATGACATCGCCGAAAAGCAGGGCCGTTTCGCGCGCTGGCGGGCGGGTCGTAAAACCAAATAAGCGCGGCGCAAGATCACGCCGCGCCTTTTGCGCACTGATTTATGTCGTGACGGGTTAGCTGGGGCGCGCCACCATGCGCCCCATGGGCCGACCGCCCAGAATATGCACATGCAGATGCGGGACTTCCTGAACCCCATGCGCGCCGGCATTGGCGATCATGCGAAACCCTTCGCCTGCGTCCAATGTGACACCTTCGGCTTTGCAGACTTCCGAGATGGCGCGCACATAGCCGACGATTTCGGCATCGCTCGCTTCTGCCGCGAAGTGGTCAAAGCTGATGTAGGGGCCCTTGGGGATCACCAGCACATGCGTCGGCGCTTGGGGTTCGATATCGCGAAAGGCAAGCGCGTGGTCGGATTCATATACCGTGTTGTTCGGGATTTCGCCGCGCAGGATTTTGGCAAAGATGTTCTGGTCGTCGTAGCTGTAAGCCATGGGATGTCCTTAATCGGTGAAAAGATAATGTGTGTCGGCAATGGGCTGCGCCTGTTCCGGAGAGATGCGCAGGAAAGCGGCCAGCGCCTCGGCATTGTCCTGCGCCGAGGCTGTTTCGCGCATCCGGGCGTAGTTTTCAAACTGCGCGTCGCGGATGCGGTCGGATTCAAGGGTCAGGTCGTTCCGGATGGTGGGCAGCAGCCGTTCCAGCGTGTCGGCCGAGGTGCGTTCGCCCGCCAGCCCGACACGCATGGCGTGGCCGATCAGGTAGTCATCCGAGAACTGGCATTCGATCTCGAGAACCCGTGTCATCGACCGGTCAGAGGCAAAGTCGTTCAGCAGGTCGATATCGCCGGGGTCCATGCAGACGATCAGCCGGTCGGCCTCGTAATAGTCGAACAGCATCCGCATCAGGGACCGCCGGTGGCGGGTGCGCTTGCCCAAACTGTTCTGGATGCCGCCAAGATCGGGCAGGGGGGTGTCCTGTTCGCTGAAAAGATATTCGATCGCGGGCAGGTTGGTGACCTGACGCATCTGCTCTAGCACGCGTTTGGCGACATGCCACTTTTTGCACACGACAATCAGCAGCTCGCGCTCGCGCCCCAGCGTGCTCTCCGTCTCCCAGAAACGGGTAGAGAACCGCCGCCCGATCCGACCCCGACCGGTCAGGAACTTGAACAGGTTACGCCCTTCGTTGCTGATCTGCAGTTCGACATCCTTGGCAGAATAAAGCAACCCCAACCGGCGCTTGAGGTCCGTTGCCTCGCTGCTGATCTTGCGTGCGAACAGATAGTCTTGGGCCAGCAGCAGATCGTAGTGGTCGTTATAGAAGGTCACCGGCATGCCGTAGTCGGTAAACATCAGGAACGTCAGCGTGCGCGCACGAATTTCGTTGTCGGGCACGATATGGCGCACGATGGTCTGAAAAAACGTCTCGTCCGGAATCCAGGTGGTCCTGAAAAACCGCATCACGTCTTTGCGCTTGCGGGTGAAGGCCATCACCGCCTCTATGGTCTGGCGGCGCAGGCACCACCACTGGCTGCCGATCTGGATTTGCAGGTCCGCAGGAATGTCGCGCGTCAGACCAAGGCGTTTCTGTAGCTCGAACATGCCGTAGAACCGCTTTTTCTGGGTGCGCTCGTTGAACCAGTGACGGTAGATCAGCCGCTCTTCCTTCCAGCCGGTCTTGATCCATTCGCTTTCGAAGTAGTCAAAACTTTCGATGAAATCGACGTCGTTATCATCAAGGTAGTCGTGGATGTATTCGGCGGATTTGATTGCCATGCAATCGCCCGACAGCATGTAGAAGTGTGTGGCACGCGGAAAGGCATCAATCGCGCTTTCGACGGCGTTCAGCGTCGCCTGTACCAGCGACCATTCTCCCCAACCGCAGCGGATGCGTTTGCTTGCGAAGGTCACATTGGGGTTCTTGCCAAGCGCTTGGGTGATCTGTGCGAAATCGGCCGGGCTGGCCGAGGCGTCAAAGTGGATCGACATGTAGTCGCCAGACGCCGTCAATCTCTCCGCCTGCTTGATGATTGCAACGGGGTCTTTATGACACAAAAGGATATAGGCAATTCTGGCCATCGCGAAACACGCATCCCCTCTGCTCTGGACGAGTTTGTTAGATAAAGGCGAACAGCGATTGAATAAACCGCGAATATTTGCTTTTTCTATATTTCAGGCCATTCTGTCGCCATAAATGGCAGCATAAGTGCGAAAAAATTTAGGAGGCAGAGCCGATTATGGGTTTCCCAGGGACATGGATGACAGAAAGCGAAAGCGTGGTCTACCGCGTGGTGCCCAAATGTGCCTGTTCGACGATCGGGCAGATCATGTTCTATTCGGACCATGGAAAATTCTTTGACGGCGACATCCATGACGCGAAATCGGGCATGCACAAATGGGCGCATGACGACTCTCAGCCGTTGATCACGCGCAATGTGGAAAACCACAAATCCTACGCTTTCACCTGCGTGCGCAATCCATATACCCGCATCCTCAGCTCTTTCTTCGACAAGATCTGCGGCATCCAGCGCAACGGCCGGCGATATCGCGGCAATCTGGTGCCGCTGCTCGTGCAGAAATACGGGATCGAGGTCGGCGGCGATGACGGCAAGCAAGAGTTTGACCAGATCGCCAGCTTCCGCCGTTTCCTGCTGTTTGCCCGCGACACCATCCGCTGGCGTCGCCCGATGGACCCGGACATCCACTGGTCCGCGCAATCGGGGCATGTCAGCACGTTCATCGTGAACGGCGGCACCTATGACAAGATCATCTGGACAGAGAAGTTCAACGACGGCATGCAAAGCGTGCTGGATGCCATCGACACGCCCCATGCGGTGAACCTGTCCGAAATTCCGCGGTTTAACGAATCCGAAGGCCACGGCCCCAAACGCGCCCACCCGGTTGAGGATTACTTCGACGATCTGTCGATGCATCTGATGCGCGAGATCTTCAAAAAGGATTTCGAGCTGTTCAAATACGATTTCGACAATCCGGCAAACAAGATGCCCACTGCAGAGATCGACCTTGCCGAGGTGCACGCCAAGCTGGGCGACTAAGCGGGCAGGGCCGGCGCGCCCCGCCTGACGGTCCATGCGGTTATGCCCGCTGCGGCATCTTGCGCGCAGGGCCGCAACGCCCTACATCCTTGGCATGTCACAGGTTAAATCATCTTCCAAATCCGACCCGAACTACAAGGTCATCGCCGAAAACCGCCGCGCGCGGTTCGATTACGCGATCGACGATGATGTCGAATGCGGCATCATTCTTGAAGGGTCCGAGGTCAAATCCCTGCGCAACGGCGGTGCCAATATCGCCGAAAGCTATGCCGCCGTGGAAGATGGCGAGCTGTGGTTGGTGAACTCCTACGTCGCGCCTTACACGCAGGCCAAGACCTTCACCCACGAGGAACGCCGTCGCCGCAAGCTCTTGGTGTCCAAGAAGGAACTGTCGAACCTGTGGAATGAAACCCAACGCAAAGGCATGACGCTGGTCCCGATGGTGATGTATTTCAATCACCGTGGCATGGCCAAGATCAAGATCGGCATCGCCAAGGGTAAAAAGCTGCACGACAAACGGGAAACCGCCGCCAAGCGCGACTGGTCCCGCCAAAAGCAGCGTCTGCTGAAAGACCACGGCTGACGCCCTGTCCCGCTCTCGGGGTCTGAACGGAACACAATATGCCCATTTCCGGCCTGTGCTGCATGTGCACAGTCGCGGGCTCTTGCTTGCGGGGGCCGTCGCGGGTAGGCATTGAAAAACCTGTTCTAAAAGGGGGTGGACCCATGGCTGACAACCCGAAAACGCTTGTTTCAACCGATTGGCTGGCGCAGCACCTCAAGGATCCCGACCTGCGTCTGCTGGACGCGTCATGGTATTTGCCCGATGCGGGACGCGACCCCAAAGCTGAATACAATCAGGCGCATATCCCCGGTGCCCGCTTTTTCGACATCGACGAAATCTCGGATGGGCGGTCGGATATGCCGCATATGGCCCCACCTGCTGAAAAGTTCATGTCGCGGATGCGCGCTATGGGGGTGGGCGACGGGCATCAGGTAGTGGTCTATGACGGGGCCGGCTTGCTGTCGGCTGCGCGTGTGTGGTGCCTGTTCCGTCTGATGGGGCAGGAAAATGTCGCCGTGCTGGATGGCGGGCTGCCCAAATGGGTCGCCGAAGGTCGCCCCACCGAAGACATGCCCCCGATCCCCCGCGACCGCCAC
>NZ_DGMH01000055.1:0-10158 GCF_002388305.1 Sulfitobacter sp. UBA4523 | reverse complement strand
GCCCATGGCGTAGTTGCCACGGCCGTCAAAGCTGTTGCCGTTGATGCCGCGGAAGTCGCGGATACGAGGCATTGCGATCGTGATCAGACGATCCAGGAATTCGTACATACGCTCGCCACGCAGGGTCACTTTCGCACCCAAAGGCATGTCTTCACGTACGCGGAAACCAGCGATGGATTTCTTGGCAACAGTTGTCAGCGCTTTTTGGCCGGCGATTGTTGTCAGGTCTTCCTGTGCGGATTTGGCTTTCTTGCTGTCACGAACAGCTTCTGCACCACAGCCGATGTTCAGAACGATCTTATCCAGACGCGGGATCTGCATTTCGTTCTTGTAACCGAACTCTTCCTTTAGAGCAGCGCGGATTTTGTCCGCGTATTCGCCCTTCAGGCGGGGTGTGTATGTTGCGTTATCAAGCATCGATCACGTCCCCCGTGGTTTTTGCAAAGCGCACTTTCTTGTCGCCTTCGATTTTAAAGCCAACGCGGGTTGCCTTGCCGTTGGCATCAACCAGCGCCAGGTTGCTCAGATCGATGGGCATCGCTTTGGGAATACGGCCGCCTTGCGACGTCTGGGACTGACGCGTGGCGCGGATTGCCATGTTGATACCATCTACGATTGCTTTGTTGGCCTTTGGGTCAACGGACGAGATGGAACCCGTCTTGCCCTTGTCCTTGCCAGCAAGCACGATGACTTTGTCACCTTTGCGAAGTTTAGCAGCCATTACAGCACCTCCGGCGCAAGCGAGATAATCTTCATGAAGTTTTTGGCGCGCAGCTCACGAACAACTGGCCCGAAGATACGTGTACCTACAGGTTCATTCGAGTTGTTCAGGATAACGGCGGCGTTACGATCGAAACGGATGGCTGTGCCATCTTCACGACGAACTTCCTTGGCAGTGCGAACGACGACGGCTTTACGCACGTCACCCTTTTTCACACGACCGCGAGGGATGGCTTCCTTGACCGACACGACAATGATGTCGCCGACGGATGCGTATTTACGCTTGGAACCACCCAATACCTTGATGCACTGAACACGGCGCGCGCCGCTGTTGTCAGCAACATCCAGGTTGGTCTGCATCTGGATCATTTGGTTTCTCCCGACCTTCTGGGGGGCGATGCGTGCCCTAACCCCAGGGTTTCGATTATATTGGTCTGCCCGAAATGGGCATCTCGCTCGTGCCTTTGGGCCTTGGCGCCCTCAGAGTCAAGGGAAACAAGGACCTCAGGCCCGAGCGAGCAGCACCTTAAGCCTCAGCGGCTTGCAGCACTTCCCAACGTTTGGTTTTCGACTTTGGTGCACATTCGATGATGCGAACGGCGTCGCCCACTTTGAATGTGTTGTTCTCATCGTGCGCCCGGTATTTTTTGGACTTACGGATGGTTTTCTTCAGAACCGGGTGCGTAAAGCGACGCTCTACGGAAACGGTTACTGTCTGTGCGTTGGCATCGCTTGTCACGGTGCCTGTCAGGATACGTTTGGGCATACTCTCAGGCTCCTATTATTCAGCAGATGCCGCGGCAGCGGCTTTCTGGTTCAGAACGGTTTTGACACGTGCGACGTCACGCTTAACGGTCTTCAAACGTGCGGAGTTCTCCAGCTGGCCTGTGGCTTGCTGGAAACGCAGGTTGAAGGATTCTTTTTTCAGGTTAACAAGCTCATCGCGGAGTTGATCCGGCGTCTTGTCGTGCAGTTCTTTGGCGTTCATCGCCTCTTCCTTTCGACATCACCAGTAGGCCCCTTATGGGTGACCATGATTCTGGTGGAGTTCATGTGAAAGGTTCCTCTACAGGCCCTACCCCTGTTTGGCAAGCAAGCTTTCTATAAAACCGTATCGCCACCCAGAACAGGCTGATATAGAACGGCCCTATGTCACAGATAGAATCCCTTTTCGTCACCCGTCTTTACCGCGCCGCCCTGTCCGAGCACGGTCAACCCGTTGATCCGGCCGAGCTGGAGGCCGCGTGCCTGTCCATCGCCGAGGATGACGAGGCCGGGCAGGAATGGTGCGAGGAACATGATTTCCCGGGCTACACCAGCTATGCGTCGCTCACCGATCTGCCGTGGCGCTTCCCGATCTTCAAGACGGTGAAGAAAGCGCTGGATAAACACGTCAAAGCTTTTGCAAAGGAACTGGCGTTTGATCTGGACGGGCGCAAGCTCAAGCTGGAAGACCTCTGGATTAACATCCTACCCGAAGGCGGCATCCATACGGCGCATATCCATCCCCATTCGGTGATCTCCGGCACGACCTATGTGGCGATGCCCGAAGGCACGAGCGCGCTCAAGCTCGAAGATCCGCGGCTGCCGATGATGATGGCTGCCCCCGGTCGCAAGAAAGACGCCCCGCGGGAGCTGCGCCAGTTCGTCTATGCAGAACCCGTCGTCGGTGACGTGCTGCTTTGGGAAAGCTGGCTGCGGCACGAAGTGCCGATGAACATGTCCGAAGACGATCGCATCTCGGTCTCGTTCAACTACGCCTGGGGTTAACCACGTTTGGGCGGCGTTGCCTTGCGCGCCGCCTCTTGCTCTTTGATCGCGGCCTTTTCCTCTTTGGTCAGCTTATTGCCCCACTGATTATTGCTAAGCCCCAGATCATCCGGCATCGGCTTGGTCTTGCCCTTTTTGATCGTCCCCCCCTTCTCAAGAAACGCTTTGATCAGGTCTTCGTCGGTGGTGGGCTTGGGCACATGTTTCATGTCAGCTCCTATAGGCAGGTTAGCCCGAGCCTATGCGCCACGCCTTGCGCTGGCTAGACCCTGCCGCCGCTTATTCATCATGCATTAATGTTTCAAAAACCGCGGGCTGGATCACGTCACCGCGGGTTCAGCAGCTTGTGACTAGGATTGCATGTGTCCCGGTGCCATCTCGACCCCGTTACCGTAAACGATGCGCACATAAGGAAGCCCCACGTGGATACCCCAAACCAAAGCCCCCTGCCCGCCCTTGCCGTTGCCGGTCTGGTCGGCGAACTCACATTCGAGGCCTACGCATGGCTCGCCTCTCCCGTCCTGTTCGGCGTCAAGCTAGAACCCGCGAACCTGGTCATCGGGCTAAGCAAAAAGCTTTTGGGCCTCGACCTGACTTACGGCGCGGCCTTCGCCGTCCACTTCCTGATTGGCGCGTTAGGATTTGCAGCGGTGGTCTATCTGACCAAGCGGATGACACAGCTCGGCTATTTCGCCGCGGGTGCCCTGGCCGGAGTCATCTTGTGGTTTGTCGCCCAAGGTATTTTGGCACCGCTGATGGGGCGTAGCTTCATGATGGGTTTTGGCACCTACACGCAGTCATCCTTCGTGGGGCACGTGGGCATGACCATTGTCATCGCGATGGTCTGGCAAAAACTGGCGCGCCGCCCCGCCAAGCTGTTTACCTAAACTCCGCACCGACCGATAAAAATAAAAGCCCCCGCTGATGTCTCAGCGGGGGCTTTTCTATTCATTCCTCCGACAGATGTCGAAGCGAAGGTCTTACCAATCTTCGCGTACAACGACGCGGGTTTTGATAGGCAGCTTCATCGCGGCAAGACGCAGAGCTTCTTGTGCAACGTCCTCGGCGACACCGTCGATTTCGAACATAACACGGCCTGGCTTGACCTTGCAGACCCAACGATCCACGGAACCTTTACCTTTACCCATACGAACTTCGATGGGCTTTGCGGTGACAGGAACATCCGGAAAAATACGGATCCAGACACGGCCTTGACGCTTCATGTGACGCGTCATGGCACGACGAGCAGCTTCGATCTGACGTGCAGTTACACGCTCGGGCTCGAGAGCCTTCAGACCGTAGGTACCAAAGTTCAGGTCAGACCCGCCCTTTGCCACACCTTTGATACGGCCTTTGTGCTGCTTGCGGAATTTAGTACGCTTTGGTTGTAGCATCTTTCATTCCCCCTTAGCGACGACCGCCGGCACCGCGTGGTGCTGGGCCGTCTTGCATTTCTTGTGCCTTGCGGTCACGCGCAGCCGGGTCATGTTCCATGATCTCGCCTTTGAAGATCCAGGTTTTGATCCCGATGATGCCGTAAGCGGTCGACGCTTCAACATGCGCGTAATCGATGTCGGCACGCAGAGTGTGGAGCGGCACGCGGCCTTCACGGTACCATTCGGTACGCGCGATTTCTGCACCACCCAGACGGCCAGCAACGTTCACACGGATACCCAGGGCACCCATACGCATGGCGTTCTGTACCGCACGCTTCATGGCGCGACGGAAAGAGACCCGGCGTTCCAGCTGCTGTGCGATGGATTCACCAACAAGGGCTGCGTCCAGCTCTGGCTTGCGCACTTCAACGATGTTGAGGTGCAGGTCAGATTTGGTGATCTTGGCGATTTTCTGACGCAGACCTTCGATGTCTGCACCTTTCTTGCCGATGATCACACCGGGGCGCGCTGTGTGGATCGTGACGCGGCACTTCTTGTGTGGGCGTTCGATGATCACACGGGCGATACCGGCCTGTGCACATTCTTTCTTGATGAAGTCACGGATGGCGAGGTCTTCGAGCAGAAGATCACCATAGTCCTTCGTATCGGCGTACCAGCGGCTGTCCCAGGTGCGGTTGACCTGAAGACGCATACCGATCGGATTTACTTTGTTACCCATCAGGCTTGCTCCTCAACTTGACGCACGACAATCGTGATTTCCGAAAACGGCTTGATGATCTTGCCGAAACGGCCACGCGCACGTGGACGACCACGCTTCATGATCAGGTTCTTGCCGACATATGCTTCGGCAACGACCAGTTCATCCACGTCAAGGTTGTGGTTGTTTTCGCCGTTCGCGATGGCGGACTGAAGGCATTTCTTCACGTCCTGTGCGATCCGCTTTTTCGAGAAGGTCAGGTCCGTCAGGGCCTTGTCTACCTTCTTGCCACGGATCATCGCGGCGACGAGGTTCAGTTTCTGCGGGCTTGTGCGAAGCATGCGCAGTTTTGCACGGGCTTCGTTGTCAGCCACGCGGCGGGGATTTTTATCCTTGCTCATGGCTTATTTCCGCTTCGCTTTTTTGTCAGCTGCGTGACCATAATAGGTGCGAGTTGGCGAATACTCACCAAACTTCTGACCGATCATTTCTTCGCTGACGTTTACTGGGATATGCTTGTGACCGTTGTACACGCCGAACGTCAGGCCAACAAACTGTGGCAGGATCGTGGAACGGCGCGACCAGATTTTGATCACTTCGCTGCGACCGCTTTCGCGGGAGGCTTCGGCCTTCTTGAGGACATAAGAGTCAACAAAAGGACCTTTCCATACTGAACGAGACATCTATTAACGCCCCTTCTTCTTGGCGTGGCGCGAGCGTAGGATAAGCTTGCTGGACGCTTTGTTCTTGTTGCGGGTTTTTGCACCCTTCGTGGGCTTGCCCCAAGGCGTAACAGGGTGACGACCACCCGATGTACGGCCTTCACCACCACCGTGAGGGTGGTCGATCGGGTTCATAACAACACCACGTACCGAAGGGCGGATACCCTTGTGACGCATGCGGCCCGCTTTACCGTAGTTCTGGTTGGAGTTGTCAGGGTTGGACACGGCACCAACGGTGGCCATGCATTCCTGACGCACCAGACGCAGTTCGCCCGAGGACAAACGGATCTGAGCGTATCCACCATCACGGCCTACGAACTGTGCGTAGGTACCGGCGGCGCGTGCGATCTGGCCGCCTTTGCCTGGCTTCATTTCGATGTTGTGAACGATTGTACCGATTGGCATGCCCGAAAATGGCATAGCGTTCCCAGGCTTGATGTCGGCCTTGGCCGAGGAAATCACCTTGTCGCCAACAGCGATACGCTGTGGGGCCAGGATGTAAGCCTGTTCGCCGTCTTCGTACTGGATCAGTGCGATGAATGCGGTCCGGTTAGGGTCATATTCGATGCGAGCGACAACCGCGGACATGTCCAGCTTGTTGCGCTTGAAATCGACGATACGGTAAAGGCGCTTTGCCCCACCGCCTGTGCGACGCATTGTGATCCGTCCGGTGTTGTTCCGACCGCCAGATTTGGTCAAACCCTGTGTAAGGGATTTGACCGGGCGGCCTTTCCAAAGCTCCGAACGGTCGATCAGTACCAGCCCACGCTGGCCTGGCGTCGTCGGTTTGTACGACTTGAGTGCCATGTTCTCTGTCTTCCGTTTTGCTTGTCCCCGGCCCCGTCGTGATGGTGCCGAGATGGTTGTAGGGCCCCGAAGGTCCCCAATTTGAAATGCCAGACAAAGAACCCCTTTGCCCAACCTCGCGCTTGGCTAGAACTCACCAATGCGCAAAACGACACAGCCCCGGACGAATCCGGGGCACTGCCGATGGGGTCGTTTAGGGGAGGATCAGCCGAGGGTCAAGGGAGCGTTCGGGAATAGTCTCGAAAACCCGACGTAGACCTACGCGGTGCCCTTCAGGACGCCATTGCCTTGACCTTGCGCGCGACGCTTTCAACCGACGGGTCGGCAGCCTTCGGTACAATACGGTAGACCGCATTCACAAAGCAGAACAGCGAAAACATCAGCAATCCGGCACAGAGCAGCCCAACCAGCACCCGTCCGTAGGCCTGCTGGTGCAACCATTCAAACGCCGCATCAATGCCGCCTGCACTCGACGCATTGGCACTTATCGCGGCATAGGCGATCAAACCACCGATGATCAGCACCACCACGCCCTGCGCAGCCACGCCGATACGCAATAGCGGGTTCCAATGCAGGGTAAAGTGGTTCGCTTCCAAATGCTCGCGATACGACTGCGACGCGGCCTTGTAGAAATAGTAGAACCCCGTGCCCATCGTCGCCAGACCGATGCCGCCCACGACCCACACGCCCGCTGTGGTCTGCAGGAACTGGTTCAGCAACTCCTTGCTGCTAGAGCCAGACGACGCCACCCCCAGCACCGTCACAGCCAGTGCACCGATGGCGCCGTGGAGCAGGCCGGTGACCAGCATCCCGAACCGCGCAACGATGCCCTTGGCCCCGCTGCCATATGCCTCAAGGTCCCAAAAGCTATCAACCGCGCGCCAGATCGCATAGGCGAACATGCCCGTGGCGATCGCAAAGATCACTGCAAACCCCGTCGCGCCGTCTAATGACTGCAGCGTCGACTTGGTGCCCTCGGCCTGACCACCAGATACAACGGACCATAGCGACAGCCCGGCCACGACAAGGTAAACCAATCCGCGCCCGGCATACCCCGTCCGCATGATCGGCACGGCCCAGGCGAAATCGTCGGGGTCATTATCAGACAGTATCTCTGATCGGGTGGACTGGACGGAGCTGGTCGACATAGTGGCGCTATCCCTTCGGGCAAAGCCGGCCCCCATTCAGCGGGGCCATTCCTTTGACGTGATGTGCAAGGTCAACGCACCGTAGGTCGGCAGGTTCCCGCGCGACATGCGCAGCGGGTATTATGCAGGCACCACCGCCCTCAAAACGGAAAAGGCCCCCCGCCTTGCAGCGAGGGGCCCTTAAACTTTACGTCCAGGCTGACTTACAGACCGGTGGATACGTCGATGGAGTTACCTTCTTCGAGCGTAACGTAAGCCTTTTTCACGTCTTTCCGGCGACCCATCTGGCCGCGGAAACGCTTTGCCTTGCCTTTGGTGATGGTCGTGTTCACGGCCTTCACCTTGACACCAAAGAGAGCTTCAACAGCTTCTTTGATCATTGGCTTGTTGCTGTCGATCGCAACTTCGAAAACGACTGCATTGTGCTCGGAAGCCATTGTCGCTTTTTCAGTGATGATCGGCTTGCGGATCACATCGTAATGTTCGTGCTTGGCGCTCATTTCAAACGGGCCTCCAGTGCTTCGATCCCCGCTTTGGTGATCACGAGAGTGTCACGCTTGAGGATGTCATAGACGTTTGCACCCATCGTCGGCAGGATATCCAGACCTTCGATGTTGCGCGCGGCTTGCAAGAAGTTCTCATTTACCGAAGCACCGTCGATGATCAACGCGCGCTTCCAGCCCAGGTTCTTAACCTGTTTGGCCAAAGCAGCGGTTTTCCCATCGGATGTGGCATCGTCGATGATGACCAGGTTGCCGGTTTTTGCCTTGGAAGACAAAGCGTGGCGCAGACCCAGTTTGCGGAACTTCTTGGTCAGATCGTGGCCGTGGCTACGAGGGGTTGGACCCTTGTAGATACCACCCGAACGGAAGATCGGTGCAGAACGGGCGCCGTGGCGTGCGCCGCCGGTGCCTTTCTGACGATAGATCTTCTTGGTCGAATAGCTGACCTCGGACCGTGTCTTGACCTTGTGCGTACCCTGCTGCGCGTTGTTACGCTGCCAGCGGACAACACGGTGCAGAATGTCGGCGCGTGGCTCAAGACCGAACAGGGCCTCGTCCAAGTCTACCGAACCGGCTGCGCCGCCGTCGAGTTTGATGACATCAAGTTTCATTCGTCACCTTCCTTCTTGTCCGACTCAATGGATGCTTCGGCTTCGGCAAGTGCGGCAGCTTCGGTCGCTGCTTGCTCTTCTGCCAAGCGTGCTGCTTCTGCTTCGGCCTCTGCAGCGGCTGCTGCTGCGGCTTCTTCAGCTGCTTTTGCGGCTTCGTCAGCGGCGGATTTCAAAGCGGCAGGCAGGATCGCGTCTGCTGGGAACGGCTTTTTCACCGCGTCCTTAACAGTCACCCAACCACCTTTGGAGCCTGGTACGGCGCCTTTGACCATGATCAGACCACGTGCGCTGTCGGTTTTGACAACTTCGAGGTTCTGCGTGGTAACACGGGCAGCACCCATGTGACCGGCCATTTTCTTGCCTTTGAAAACCTTGCCTGGATCCTGACACTGACCTGTCGAACCATGCGAACGGTGAGAGATCGAAACACCGTGTGTCGCACGCAGACCGCCAAAGTTGTGGCGTTTCATCGCACCGGCAAAACCTTTACCGATGGAGGTGCCTGCAACGTCAACATACTGACCAGCAAAGTAGTGATCGGCGATGATTTCTTCGCCAACATTCAACATGGCTTCGGGGTCCACACGGAACTCCGCAACCTTACGCTTGGGTTCAACCTTTGCCGCAGCAAAGTGACCACGCATGGCCTGCGACGTCCGCTTGGCCTTGGCTGTACCTGCACCAAGCTGAACAGCTGTGTAGCCGTCCTTCTCGGGGGTACGCTGAGCCACAACCTGCAGTTTGTCGAGCTGAAGAACGGTTACAGGGATCTGCTTGCCGTCTTCCATGAACAAACGGGTCATGCCCATCTTTTTTGCAATAACGCCTGAGCGCAACATATTATTACCCTCCTACGCTTATGACTGCAGCTTGATCTCGACGTCCACACCAGCGGCCAGGTCGAGCTTCATCAGCGCGTCCACGGTCTGCGGGGTCGGATCAACGATATCCAGCAGACGCTTGTGCGTGCGGATTTCGAACTGGTCACGGGATTTCTTGTCAACGTGTGGGCCACGCAGAACTGTGAATTTTTCGATCTTGTTCGGCAGCGGGATTGGGCCGCGAACAGATGCACCGGTACGCTTGGCGGTGTTAACGATTTCCTGTGTGGACGCATCCAGCACGCGGTAATCGAACGCCTTCAAACGGATGCGGATATTTTGGCTTTGTGCCATATGTCATCATCCCTCATTGGGAGTAGAAACGAAGAGGAAGAGACGCCTCATCACGGCCCTTCATTGCGTTTTGTCGTAAATCAAACGGGGCGCGTAAAAACGCACCCCGCTGAGACTTGCGCTCTATAGGTCGAGTCGCGCCATGTGGCAAGGGGGGAATCCGAGGTTTCGCTCAAATCCGCCCAGTACGACCGCCATCCGCGATCAAAACAATCGTGTCATAGCCAGCACCGCCGCCCCCACACAACAAAAAAGGCCGCCCCGATTGGGAGCGGCCTTCGTCTTGTTGCCGGTGCGCGGGGTGACCCGCGGGTTGGCTTACTCGGTGATTTTGGAAACCACGCCCGCGCCAACGGTACGACCGCCTTCGCGGATCGCGAAGCGCAGACCGTCTTCCATCGCGATGGGGGCGATCAGTTCCACGTCGAACTGCAGGTTGTCGCCAGGCATAACCATTTCAGTGCCTTCTGGCAGCTGAACGGTACCTGTAACGTCTGTGGTCCGGAAGTAGAACTGTGGACGGTAGTTCGCGAAGAACGGCGTGTGACGGCCACCTTCTTCTTTGGTGAGGATATAGGCTTCGGCGGTGAACTTGGTGTGCGGCTTGA
>NZ_DGMH01000072.1:3675-12646 GCF_002388305.1 Sulfitobacter sp. UBA4523 | reverse complement strand
GCCCACATGCCCTTGCCGATCTGGGCACGTCCCTGCAGGCCGCAGGCCAGACCGATATCGACGTTGCGATCCTCATAGGCGCTGATCCAGGGGGCGTTTTTCATCTCGCCCTTGGGCACCATCGGCCCTGCCTCCATAGAGGTGTGAATCTCGTCGCCGGTACGATCAAGGAAGCCGGTGTTGATAAAGGCCACGCGCGATTTGGCCGCGCGGATACATTCCGCCAGGTTGACCGAGGTGCGGCGCTCTTCATCCATGATGCCCAGCTTGACCGTATTGGCAGGCAGACCCAGCACGGTTTCCACGCGGGTAAATATCTCATCGGCAAAGGCCACTTCCTCGGGCCCGTGCATCTTGGGCTTTACCACATAGACCGATCCCGCGACCGAGTTGCGCATGCCCCCGGTCTTTTGCAGATCGTGCATCGCGATCAGCGTGGTGACCATGGCATCCATCAGCCCTTCGCCAATCTCGCGCCCGTCGCGGTCCAGAATGGCGGGGTTGGTCATCAGGTGGCCGACATTGCGCACCAGCATCAGCGACCGCCCCTTGATCGTCAGCGCGCTGCCGTCTGGCGCGGTATAGTCGCGATCCCCGTGCATCTTGCGCGTGACCTGCTGGCCGCCCTTCTCGAAGGTTTCCGACAGATCGCCTTTCATCAGCCCCAACCAATTCCCATAGGCCACGACCTTGTCCTCGGCGTCCACGGCGGCAACGCTGTCTTCACAATCCATGATCGTGGACATCGCGGATTCCAGCAGCACATCCGCCACGCCTGCCGGATCGGTCTTGCCAATGTTATGTGCGGCGTCGATCCGGATTTCGATGTGCAGCCCGTTGTTGCGCAGCAAGATCGCCTCGGGCGCGGCTGCATCCCCACGGTAGCCGACAAACTGTGCCGGATCTTTCAACGCAGGTGTCAGCGCGCCGTCAACCACGGCATAGCCCGTTACGTCCGCGTGACTGCCTGACGCCAGCGGGGCCGCGTCATCCAGAAACGCCTTGGCCTGCGCCACAACCCGTGCACCACGGTCCGCATCGTATCCCTTGCCCTGCGGCAGATCACCCAAAGCGTCGGTGCCGTAATAGGCGTCATACAGGCTTCCCCACCGCGCATTGGCGGCGTTCAGGGCAAAGCGGGCGTTGGTGATCGGCACCACCAGCTGCGGGCCGGGCACCTGCGCGATTTCAGGGTCGACGCCTTTTGTGTCAATCTCGAACGCGGGGCCTTCGGGCACCAGATACCCGATCTCGCGCAAAAAGCTTGTGTAGGCGTCCGCGTCATGAGGCTGGCCGGCCCGTTCCTTGTGCCAGCTGTCGATCTTGGCCTGCATATCTTCACGGGTCTGCAGCAGCGCGCGGTTCTTGGGGCCAAGGTCATGTACCAGATCGCTGAGCCCCGCCCAGAACGTTCCCGCATCGATGCCGGTGCCGGGCAGTGCTGCACCCTCGATAAAATCAACCAGTTCGGCGGCAACCTGAAGGCCGTTCTTGTCGGTACGCTGTGTCATCTCATAGCTCCTGTCGCTCGCGTGGAATTTGCTTTGCGACAAGACTTAGAAGGTATCCCCTCGTGGAGCAACATGTATTGGTAAAAACATCTTACCAATGCAGCCCCTACTGAGCGCTAGCGGCCCCCCGTGCCCTACGGCATCGGTCAGAGCAGTATTTCACCGCCTCCCAATCGCGCGCCCACTTGCGCCGCCAGCTAAAGGGCAACCCGCAGCTTTGGCATATCTTGGTCGGCAGATCTGCTTTCTTGCGCATTTTCGCCATTGCGCCTTACCCCCGGATAATCCCTATCATCATTAAAAAACGGCAGGCCTTGTCGCCAAGGCCTGCCGTCCAAATCATTAAATCTTCAATCGTTAAAAGCGCTTATAAAACTCAGTTGCTTTCGTTTGTCCCCGGTGCGACGGGATCAACAGGCGCTGCGTTGGTGTCGTCCGCCTGTGTTGCACCGCTTGTGTCTTCCTCGGTCACCGCGGGGACGGTGCTGTCAGTGGTGATGGCCTGCGTTCCTTCTTCGGCAGCGGGCTGACGGTCTTCGCGACCGTTGTCGATCAGGATAAAGCCAAGAATGGCCGTAATCACGATGCCGAAGATCATCGTGCCTTTGACGCCAAGCAGCGCGGGTTTGTGCTGTTTCTCTTGCTTGTCGATATTTGTGTCGGGTGCAGACATGATGCCCTCCGATGGGTTCGGTGAAAGTTGATCTTCTCGGGTGGCGACCTTGCAGGTGCCGTGTTGCAAGACTAACTTGAGCGCTGGACATCTGGTTCCAAACAGAAGGAAAAAACATGCGCGACGCTGCCCCCCAGACGATATATCTGGCCGACTACACGCCTTATGGCTTTATCATCGACGATGTCGCGCTGCATTTCGATCTGGACCCGCGCAAGACCCGCGTCAAAAGCCGCATTTCCTTTCGCCCCAACCCCGATGCAAGCGACAAGACGTTCTTTCTGCACGGGGAGAACCTATCGCTCGTCTCGGCCGCGATTGATGGCACGCCCGTCTCGCCCGAGGTAACGCCCCATGGGCTGACCTGCGATGTGCCGGACGCACCCTTCGTCTGGGAAGCGGAGGTAGAGATCGACCCGATGGGCAACACCGCGCTTGAGGGGCTTTATATGTCGAACGGCATGTATTGCACCCAATGCGAGGCGGAGGGCTTTCGCAAGATCACCTATTACCCCGACCGCCCCGATGTAATGGCGGTGTTTACCGTGACCATCAACGGACCACATCCGGTATTGCTGTCCAACGGCAACCCCGTGAGCAGCGGCAAGGATACCGCCGAATGGCATGATCCCTGGCCCAAGCCTGCCTACCTGTTTGCTCTGGTCGCGGGCGATCTGGTCGCACACCCCAGCAGCTTCACCACGAAATCCGGCCGCAAGGTTGACCTGAACCTCTATGTGCGCCCCGGTGACGAAGGCAAATGCGCCTTTGGGATGCAGGCGCTGAAAGACAGTATGAAATGGGACGAGGACGTTTATGGTCGTGAATACGATCTTGATCTGTTCAACATCGTTGCCGTGGATGACTTCAACATGGGCGCGATGGAGAATAAGGGGTTGAACATCTTCAACTCCTCCGCCGTTCTCGCGTCGCCCGAAACCTCGACCGATATGAACTTTGAACGGATCGAGGCGATTATCGCGCATGAGTACTTCCACAACTGGACCGGCAACCGCATCACCTGCCGTGATTGGTTTCAGCTGTGCCTGAAGGAAGGGCTGACGGTCTATCGCGACAGCCAGTTCACCTCTGACATGCGCTCTGCCGCGGTGAAGCGGATCGATGACGTGATCGACCTGCGCGCCCGCCAATTCTCCGAGGACCAAGGCCCGCTGGCCCATCCCGTGCGCCCCGAGAGCTTTCAGGAAATCAACAACTTCTACACCGCCACGGTCTATGAAAAAGGGGCCGAGGTGATTGGCATGCTCAAGCTGCTGGTCGGGGACGCGGCGTATTCAAAAGCGCTTGACCTCTATTTCGATCGCCACGACGGGCAGGCTTGTACCATCGAAGACTGGCTACAGGTGTTCGAGGATACCACAGGCCGCGATCTGGGGCAGTTCAAGCGCTGGTATTCCCAAGCGGGCACGCCGCAGCTGTCGGTCACCGAAAGCTGGGACCACGGCACATTGACGTTGCATTTCAAGCAGCACACACCCGCCAGCGCGGCCACCGCCGACCCGCAGCCCTATGTGCTGCCGATCGCTGTCGGGCTGATCGGTCAGGACGGGGACGAGGTGCACGAGACCACGGTGCTGGAAATGACGCAGGCCGAACAAAGCTTTGTCTTTGACGAACTGGGGACGCGCCCTGTGGCATCCGTGCTGCGCGGCTTTTCGGCACCTGTGGTGCTGACCCAAGACCTGTCGGACGCAGACCGCGCGCATCTGCTGGCCCATGACACCGATCCGTTCAACCGTTGGGAACAGGGGCGCATGCTGGCCTATGGCTCGCTGCTTGGGATGATCCGCGAGGGCAAGGCCCCGAACAAGGATTGGTTGGCCGGTATCCGTGCGGTGATCGGGGATGAAAGCCTTGATCCGGCGTATCGCGCGCTGATGCTGGGGCTGCCGTCGCAATCCGATCTGGCGCGCGCGCTGTCAGAGGCAGGCGACACCCCCGATCCCGACATCATCTATGCGGCGACCGAGGCGACCCGCGCCGCGATGGCCGACGCCTTTGCCGATCTGTTGCCGACGCTCTATCGCCGTCACACCGTCGACGCCCCGTTCGAGCCTAACGCGAAACAGGCGGGCAAGCGCGCCTTGTCCAATGCCGCCCTGTCACTGCTGACGCGCAATGACGACGGCGTGCTTGCGCAAGAGCAATATGACGCGGCCGACAATATGACCCAGCAGCTTTCCGCGCTGGCCAATCTGGTCCGCGCCGGTCGCGGCAACAAGGCTGTCGAGGCCTTCGAGGCACAGTGGAAAGCGGACCGTCTGGTCATGGACAAATGGTTCGGCCTGCAGGTGATCGAAGCCGACCCCGAAGACGCCCACGAGGTGGTCGAGACGCTGACCAAACACCCTGACTTCAACTGGAAGAACCCCAACCGCTTCCGCGCTGTGCTGGGGGCCTTTGCTGCGCATCACGCAGGCTTCCACCATGCCTCGGGGGCGGGCTATCGCCTGCTTGCCGATTGGCTGATCCAGCTTGATCCGGTGAACCCGCAGACCACTGCGCGGATGTGTTCGGCCTTCCAGACATGGAAACGCTATGACGCTGACCGTCAGGACATGATCAAGGCAGAGCTGGACCGCATCCTGTCGCAACCCGGCCTGTCGCGTGACACGACCGAAATGCTGACACGTATCCGCGGTGCATGATGCCGCCGAAGGTGTCCCGCCGCGGGGCACCTTCCGCTACCGGCGTGCGGGGCGCAGCCTTTGGACGGCTTTGGTGGTCGCGGCTGTCTGGCTGGCGCTGGTCACTGCCTATGTCGTGATTGAGGCGTCCCCGGTGATACTGGCGATCATCGCCCTCTTCACCCTGCCCGCGCTATGGGAACTTGCGACGAACCCCATCGCCAGCCTGAGCCTCTCCCCGCAGGCGCTGGTCTGGCAGCGGGGCAAGGATAAGGTCACGATCCCGCTCGACACAATCGACCACATCCGCCTTGATACGCGGCTGGACCTCTCTGTCCGCGCGACGGTGGTGCTGCGGTCGGGGCAGCGGTTGCGTGTTCCCCCCGATACCATGCCCCCGCACCGCCCGTTCGAGCATGCGCTGCACGCCGCTGGCGTCCCCACGCAGCGGCACCACTTTAGCCTGCGCGGCTAGGCCGGCCACGGGCGGCGCGTTCAGGATCGCGTTCAGGGGCGCGGCTTGGGGCGCGTCGCATCCAGTGGTTTGCAATAGGCTTGCTGCTTCAGCCAGCGCGACATGTCCCGACGTTTGGCCGGGCTGCGCAACGGGCCCCAATCCGCCGCGACACCGCGCCCGCCGCGGCCATAGATCACCCCGTCACGGGGCACGGTGACCGCCATGATCCGCACCGCACAGCTCAGGTTCGCGGCCCCGTTCTGCAACCCCGCGCCCGTGCCGACGTTGCAGCCATAGCCGCGCGCGGTGGCAGGCAGGATCTGCAGCAGCCCGTACCACAGACCGCCGCCCCCGACCGCGCGGGCCTTATAAGTACTCTCATGTTTCGCCAGCGCCGACATGAACCCGACCCAGAACGCCCTGCGGTCCGCGTCCGAGGCGGTGGGATAGGCCGGGCACCAGTCGTCGATGTCGGCGGGCACCATATCAACCAGGGGCTTGCCGTGGGACTTGAGCGCGGACAGCGCCGTGCGCGTCCAGACCGCATGCCCGCGCCGGTGCTGCCACCTTGTGCGCGGGATCACCCCGTTGCGCGCAGGCGGCGAGACCTCGTAAAGATTGATCGGCGCGGCGGTCGCAAGGTCGGGGCCCGCTGTGCCATCCTCTCCGGGCACTGCGGGCGCGGGTTCGATCGGCGCGGCGGCGGTCGGCGGCGTGGTGTCAGGATCAGGGACCGCGCTGCGGGCCACCGGGCGCAGGACATTCACCGTCTCGGCCGCCAACGGCAGCGCCACGCCACCGGACAGTAGCGCGACCATCACCGGCGCGAGAATCACCCGCCCCAGACCACCGCGCCGCATGCCGCTGCGGCGTGCTGTTATCTTTGCTGACATTCCTACTCCCCCAGTCGTATTCGCGCACAACATAGCGTGTTCCGCGCCATCGTCGCCGGTCTTTGAACAATCAGGCATTATTCAGCCTTAAAGCCGCGTTCAGACGCTTGGCAAATCCCAGACTAACCATCGCGATGCCATCTTGGTGCCTAATTATCCCGCCATTTTCAGTGGCAGAAGACGGGTTCATATAGGACTGGACAAACGATGCGGCACCTCAAGAATTTATTCAAACGCAAAAGTGTTCCGACGCTGCTGTTGGATTCTGACGATCTTGGCCAAACGCCGCGCAAGCAAGAACCCCGCCCGCAACCTCAGAAAACCGCGCAAACCGCCGTGCCGCGCCCGGATGCTGTGCCGCCTTCGCCCCATGAAATGCTCAGCATCGACTGCCCTGATCCCACTGCCGAGGACCGTCTTTGCGATGAAAACCACCAGCTGGGCCAAGGCTTGGTGCGGCAAGAGAACTGGGCGGCGCTGTCAAAGGTGATCCGCGCGGCAGACGCTGATAGCACGCTCACCCCCGGGTCCATGCCTGTGGCCGAGCTGATCGCCTATGGTGCCCGTGCCGATGTGGTCATGGCGACAGAGCACGCGATCGAGGACGTGGACAGCGGCTTTGCCAAGGCCTTGCTGAGCGGGATCGAGGATTTCGAACATGTGCTGGACGAGCACCAAGACGATTACGTCGTCGCCTGCGTCGTGGCCCAGGCGCATATCGACATCGGCTGGGCGTGGCGCGGCAAAGGCGAAAGCAACGTGCTGCCGCAACGCAACCGCGACGCCTGCATTGCCCACTTCGAGCGCGCCGGAGAGATCATCGCTCCCTTCATTGCCCAGCATCCCACCAGCGCGCTTGTCGCGGCCACCTGCTGCGCCCATGCGAGCGGGCCGTTCAACCACCAAGGCGGGCTGCGCGACAGTTATGAAAAGCTGATCATGCTCAACCCGCTGAACCCGCGCCCCATGCGCGCCTTGGGCAACCACCTGCTGCCGCGCCATCACGGCGGCTATTCAGAGCTTGAGCTTGAAGCCCGACGCACCGCCGCGCGGGTACAGAATGTCTGGGGGGCCGGTGGCTATACCTGGGTGATGTTTGACGCGATCTGCTCTGATGATACGGCCTGTGCCAATCTGGACGTTGACTATTTCATCGACGGCTTGCGCGACATCCTTGCGCATCACTCCACCGCCTATTTCGCGAACCTGCTGGCGGCCTATTGCGCCAATATGACCAGCTTTGGCGGCGGCGGAAACGAACGCGCCGACAGCATTCGCGCCCGCATCGGTGCCTGCACCGAATGGATCATCCGTGCACATCTGACAGAATTGCATCCGATGATTTGGGCCCATGCCGCCCACGGCTTTGACAACAACCTGCGCATCCGGTCGCCGCATAAATTCGCCGCGTCCGGCCGCGAGGATGCGATGCAGGTGATGACCAGCCTGTTCCGGTCCGAGCTCGCCTCGGGGCAGCGGATCGTGTTCACCAGCAAGGGGCCACAGGCCACGCCCGCCTAAGATCGCCTTTGGGCAGCACCTCTTGGCCGGTCCGCGCGCGCATTGGCGCGGCCTGCCTCTTGCAGCACCCCGCCCCCTGTCTTATGACCAAGGCGTTCTGTTTCTGACGCCAAAGGTGCCCCCATGCTTGACCTGACCTATGACACCCCCAAAGTGCGCACCATTGCGGGTGCCAAACATGACTGGGAACTGGTCATCGGGATGGAGGTGCACGCGCAGGTTCTGTCGAACGCCAAGCTCTTTTCCGCCGCCTCGACCAAATTCGGGGCCGAGCCGAACAATAACGTCGCTTTCGTTGACGCGGCCATGCCCGGCATGCTGCCCACCATCAACGAATACTGCGTCGAACAGGCCGTGCGCACGGGTCTGGGCCTGAAGGCCGAGATCAACCTGCACAGCGCCTTTGACCGCAAGAACTATTTCTACCCCGACCTGCCACAGGGCTATCAGATCTCGCAGCTTTACCACCCCATTGTGGGCGAAGGTGAAGTGCTGGTGGAACTGGGCGACGGCACGGCGCGGCTGGTGCGCGTTGAACGCATCCACCTTGAACAGGACGCGGGCAAATCGATCCACGACATGGACCCGAACATGTCCTTCGTCGACCTGAACCGCACCGGTGTTGCGCTGATGGAGATCGTGAGCCGCCCCGACATCCGCGGCCCCGAAGAGGCAGCCGCCTATCTGACCAAACTGCGCCAGATCCTGCGCTATCTGGGGACGTGCAACGGCGACATGCAGTCCGGTGCCATGCGCGCCGATGTGAACGTGTCGATCTGTCTGCCCGGTCAGTACGAAAAATATCAGGAAACGCAGGATTTCAGCCATCTGGGCACGCGCTGCGAGATCAAGAATATGAACTCCATGCGGTTCATCCAGCAAGCGATCGAGGTCGAGGCGAAACGCCAGATTGCCATCGTCGAGGCCGGTGGCGAAGTGGTGCAGGAAACCCGCCTGTTCGATCCGGACAAGCAGGAAACCCGCTCCATGCGCTCCAAGGAAGAAGCGCATGACTATCGCTATTTCCCCGACCCCGATCTGTTGCCTTTGGTGATCGAACAGGCGTGGGTGGACGACATCGGTGCCAACCTGCCCGAATTGCCTGACGCCAAGAAAGCGCGTTTCATCAACGACTTCGGCCTAAGCGACTATGACGCTTCGGTGCTGACCTCGGATCTGGACAGCGCAGGCTATTTCGAGGCGACCGCACAGGGTCGCGACGGCAAGATGGCGGCGAACTGGGTGATTAACGAACTGTTTGGCCGTCT